>JAAZNH010000178.1 GCA_012798365.1 Methanomicrobiales archaeon
AAAACTCCAGTTCGGTGTTTCTCTGGACCGTGCAGGGATTCATGGAGAAGAGGTCGGCATGCGGCAGGGCGTCGGCAATCGTGGATTTCATATCCGCAACTGCTTCCGCCTCGGTAAGGAAGAGCGGTTTGAAAAGGAAATATGCCTTGACGCCGGCCCCGGCGCTTCTGGCCCGGTGTGCTGCTGCGGTGAAATCCGCAAACGAAAACCCTTTGTTAATGCATTTTTCCCGGATTGCATCGTTACTTGTCTCAAGCCCGATAGCGCAGAAGAGCGGCTGCTTCCAGCTCCCGGTATCCAGTGTCTCCACGAATGGCCGGATCGTTTCATCCCGGATAAATTCCGGCCGGGTCTCGGCAATGACCAGTTTTCCCTTGAATGCCATGGCAACATCGTTGAGAAATGCGGGCGGGACTTCATCCGGATCGAAAAAACTGCCGGAAGTGAAGATCTTGATCATCGATACTTCCTGCAGGGGATACTCCTTGAGGATAAAGGCCAGCTGTGCCCTCAGGTGCGAGAGCAGGGCATCGCAGGACTGTGCCTGGTACCGCTCGTGCCGGTAGCTGCACATCCGGCAGGCAGACCAGGTGCAGCCCCCGCTCCTGAAGATGACGGTAAGACATTCGAGCAGTTCGCTCCCGTACCGCTCTTTTCCCCGCCAGGAAGCCAGCGGTTTTTCAACCCTCTCTGCGATCATGTGCACCATAAGTATGGTTGGTGCAGATGAAAAAACTCCCTTAGCAACCAACCGTTCCCTTTTCCCGGGCCGGTGTTTCTTCTGCCGGCAGGTTAGGAACCCTGCCGTGTAATCTCTTTTCACCAGAAAAACCGGCTGATTTTTTTTTATTCCTGTGCGATATCCTGTCGGAAAATGGCCCAGTGATACAAATATATCTACCAGCAGAGACAATTCCGTACGGATACAACGGACTGCTGATATGCTGCATCAATCCCGATCACTATCCCTGCCAGCGTCCATAATGGAGAAGAGATGAAGAAGATCGTCCTTTTCATGCTGGGCCTTTTCTTTCTGCCCATGGCAGCCCTGGCATACCAGGTCAATATCGAAGCTCCCGATACGCTTACCGTGGGAAAACCGCTCGTGGTTACCGGGGAAACCACGTTTGGCATCGGCACTCCCATTGATGTTGTCTTATACCACCAGCTGACAACGACAACGGAGGTGAAGCGCAAGATCGTGTATATCCAGCCGGATAAAACATTCAAAGCGGTCTTTGATACCACCGGCCTGAAAACCGGTACCTACAAAGTTGAAGTCCCCTCCGGAGGAATGAGCGGGGATTCCGTCACCATGCGGGTGATCCAGCTGATAGACCGCTCGGATGCGATCCATCTCACGTCATCGCTTGTCCAGCCATATTCCGGAAAGATCCTTGTTGCCGGCTCGATTGTCGGCGGGGAGAATTCCGGTGTCCAGATCGAAGTGGTGGGTCCGGATAACAATGTGATGTTCGGGCCCCGGTACGTGAACACCAACAATATGGGCGATTTCTCTGTTGAGGTTCCGGTAACGGAAAACGGCAATTACGAAGTAAGTTTCACGGATGCCAAAGGATATCTCGGGGCAAAAACGTTCACGGTTGTCGGCACACTCACGTTTGCCGAGACCCCGGTTCCCACACAAGCCCCTCCGCAGGCACAGGTAATATCCGCCCACGCGGCTGCATCGGCAGATAACCCGGTCTACTTCCTTGTCCGGACCGGCACCGGCCCGGTAACCCTCTACACTTCCACTTCGGATGACTGGGTCCTTGAATATATTGACGCAAACGGCATCCACAAAACCATCAATGTCCACGGGACCGGCGTTGCGGAACGGATCGAACTGGCTGGCAGCCGGGGCAAGACCATCTACGTGAAGATGTATCCCCGCAAGGCCGGAAATACGGTTGAGGCATTCCTCTATGGCCAGAATGTTGCCAGCATCATCGTGAGCCCGGATATTCCGGCAGCGTTTGCTGCGCTTGAGGCACCTGCTGCCACGGGAACTCCCGAATCCCCGCTCCATCCTCTCCTTGCTCTTGCTGCCATCTGTGGTGCAGTTCTTGTATTCAGGCGCGTGAAGTAATCTTTCCGGCCGGAACTTTCCGGGAACGGACCGGCTCTTCCTGCAATCCCCTGTTCTCCCGTAGTTTTTCCGTGGTTCTTGGTTGTTTTCTCCTTTTTTCCGGGCCCTGCCAGATCTCCTGAACTAAAAACCCGTGACACCTTTTTTCATCGCGGGTAAGAAGCCTTTTTTACATCCGAAAACCAACATATGGAGCACTGCCGGGGTAGTCTAGTCCGGGAAGGCGGTAGCCTTGAAAGCTACTGGTGCCCTGCACCTCAAGAGTTCAAATCTCTTCCCCGGCGTCAGTAACCAGTCATTTTTTTGCTATTCTTGTTTTTTTAATCGCTTCACGGCATCGTGAAACCGTTGATGTCTGTCCCCATGTGAACGGACCCCTGGGGCGGCAATCCTGCAACACCATTCCGACAGGAATTGCCCGGAAATCCCCGGGAAAAAAGGATTGTGGATCAGAGGTTCCAGATCCGTGCAAACAAAATTCCGGTCAGCGGGAATGCAATGATCTCCCAGACACCGGTACTGACATAAAAATCCAGCGGCCAGGTCATGGATGTAACCATGACATAGAAACTCGGGATGGTCATGATTACGAGCAAAAGGCCGCCAAACGTCAGGCCCCTGGTGGTCCGGTCTCCCTTCAGGGAGTCGTGCATGCAGTCAAAGAGGACCGCAGCAGCAAACGCCACAACAAACGGGTAGAGGAAGAAGAGCATCATCAGCGGGTCATCGGCTGCCCGCATCCCTGCATACTTGCTGATATCTGCCGGCATGACCATATTGATCAAAAACCCGGTAACAATCATCATGGCAAGCAGCAGGATACCTGCTGCAATGCCGGCCAGTGCGATCTTTTTCACCTGCATACGTGATCGTAAGGCCCCGGTCCACAAAAACCCGTGGCCCGGGCAGGGTGAAAGTGGTGACACAGGATCCCGGGATAACCCGGGAGTGAACCGGTATCCCGGTGGATCATATCAGTGTTTTTATGTGGTTGGACTTCCCACAGTACAGGGCAGAATACCTGCAGGAATGACCATAAAATGTGCGTAGCAGTGCCGGCAGAAGTCATTGAAATCCGGGATGGAAACATCGGCCTTGTTGATTATGGCGAACTCAGGCAGGAAGTCCGGCTTGACCTTGTGGATGTCAAGGTCGGGGAATTTGTCCTGGTCCATGTCGGGTTTGCCATCCAGCGCCTCTCCCGCGAGGAAGGTCTTGAGACCCGAGAGCTGTTCAGGGAAGTTTACGACGCCATGGAAGCCTGAATGCACGAATATTCCATAGCGTACGACCTGTATGCAACTGCACGCACGGCAGCTCTTGAACATCATGCAAAACAGGTGAAGAAGATCAGTGTCGAAGTCGGGAAAATGGCAATGGTCAACCCGGACCAGGTGACCTTCCTTTTCGATACAATCAAAACTGATGACCCCCTTTTTACCAACGCAACCCTTGACTGTCGGGAAGTTGATCCGGAAACAAAATGCCCCTGCGGCTACTCAGGCAGTGAAGTATATGTCTGCCCGAAATGCGGGGCTCTTCCGGAACTGGTGAAAGGCCGGGAGATCGTTGTCACGAATGTGGAGATTGAGGTGGAGGACGAAAAACCATGAAAGTCAACATGATGCACGGTGCCGGCGGGGAAGTGATGGGGGAACTCCTCCAGACCCTGACAAAGTTCAAAAATAACAATGCCGGCGGGATTGGACTTGAGGCAATGGATGACGGGGCAGTCATCCCGTTTAATGGCGCAAACCTGGTTTTCACCACGGATTCCCACGTAGTCCGCCCTATCTTTTTCCCGGGTGGCGACATCGGCCGGATCTCGGTCTGCGGCACGATCAATGATCTTACCATGATGGGTGGCCGGCCAATTGCCCTTTCCTGCGGTATGATCATCGAGGAAGGGTTCGAAGTTGATGACCTTGCCCGGATCGTCGCCTCCATGGATGAGGCCCTTGGTGAAGCCGGGGCGCATCTCGTGACCGGTGATACCAAGGTCCTGGAGCGCGGAGCTCTTGACGGGATTGCGATCAATACTGCCGGTATCGGCATTGCAAAGACGATTGTGCGGGACAACGGCCTTGTCCCCGGCGATGTCATCATCGTCTCCGGCACGCTTGGGGACCACGGGCTTGCGATCATGGCGCACCGCGAAGGATTCGACCTGGGCGAACAGATCAAATCCGATGTTGCTCCCTTGTGGAAGATGATGGAAAAAGTCCTGGATGCCGGCACGATTCACGCCATGAAGGATCCCACGCGGGGCGGGTTTGCCAGCGCCATCAACGAGATGGCACAAAAGAGCGGCGTCTCCATCCGCATTGCTGAAGAAAAGATCCCCATCAGGAAAAATGTGAAGAGCGCAGCGGGGATGCTCGGGATCGACCCGCTGGAAGTGGCCAATGAAGGCAAAGTGGTCATGGGTGTCCCCGCATCGGATGCCGACGCCATCCTTGCAGCGCTCCGGTCCCATCCCTATGGCAAAGATGCGGCAATTATCGGCAGGGTTGTTTCCGGCGCTCATGTGATTATGGAAACATCCATCGGTGGCGAGAGGTTCATTGAACCCCCGATGGGCGATCCGGTTCCCCGGGTCTGTTAAGATCCCGGAAATCTTTTTTTTCCCCTCGATTTTTGTCACTTATGTATGCTGTCCCGGGTCCGTGGTGCTCTCCCGGAATGCGGCACGCGGAACACGGATGACAAAACGTGCCCCCTCCCCAAACGTGCCATTCTCGATGATACTCAGGTTGGTGATGGCAAGGATCTCCCGGGAGAGGAAGAGGCCAAAGCCGGTATTCTTGAAATATTCTCTCCGGAAAATTTTCTCCTTTTCCTTATCCGGAACGCCCGTCCCATTATCCCGGATGATAATCAGGAGATCCGCTCTCTCCTTCTCGGCGCTGATCCGGATCTCCTTCACCCGCTCCCCGTGACGGAGTGAATTATCAACAAGATTGAAAAACACCTTCTCCAGCAGGGGATCAGCATACACTTCATACGGCGGAAGGTCGGCCTGGATCAGCACCTGGCCCGGGTCAATACTTGCCGTTGCCAGTGAAACGGTCTCGGCAATATTCTGCCACTGGGGGGAGTGGACGCCGATATTCTGGTAATCCCGGGTGAAGAGGATCTGGCTGCGGATTGTCTCGGCGGCTTTCTTCTCCTTGTCAATGAAGGTTACCATCTGCGGGTCCTTGACGTCCTGCTGGGACATCTCAAGGTACCCGATCAGGACCGTGAGCTGGTTGAGGATATCATGCCGTGTCACGTTATTGAGCAGGTTGAGTTTCTTGTTTGCCTGCGTCAGGGCTTCCTGGGAGAGCTTGTTGTCTGTGATATCGACTACCGTACAGATGACTCCCGGCTCACCGGTTTCTGCTGCGGATACCAGGGCCCACCGCATGCTCCCGTCCGATGCCCGGAACTGCACCTCAATGTCCCCGACCCTTCTCAGGTCACGCACTTTTGCAAGGAACCCCTCCCGCTCCTCCCGGCTCGGGATGATGTCGGGAAGGGCGCATTTCATCAGTTCATCGCAATCGTAATGGATCATCCGGGCGAATTTCCGGTTCGCGTCCCGGATTTTCAGGGTTGCCCGGTCGTAACTGAACACCCCGGCCTGCGAATTGTAATAGGCCCCGCAGCTCTTCTCGCCTTCTTTCCGGTACACCTGGGAGTAGGTGGAGATGAGCACACCCAGCGAGACAAAGATGTAGAACCAGACCGTTGCGATCGTATAGAGCCGGGCATCGGGCAGGCCGATGAGATAGACCAGGGCCAGGTACAGCCAGCCGACAATGACGGTACCGTAGATGCTCATCGATGGCCGGGAGAATGCGATAAGGATGATGGGCACGAGATAGAAATACGGGAATACTTCATATATGCCGGACTTCAGGCTGAAGAACGTTATGAGGATCGCGGCAAGGATGCTTAAGAGAATTGCCGCATCATACGTCAACTGTTTTTTCTGGGAAAACGGTCGCATCGTCACGGGAGCACCAGGCCTCGCCCTGTACGGGCCAACTACTGTTTCTCAATGATGAGTGGCAATCTTCATTTATTAAAGTATGGAACCGGAAAGATCTTTTCCCTGCCATCCAGATAAAAACCATAATTCTTGGTAAGAAAACCGGAATTTTGGTAAGAAATCCAGAACTCCTGGTGAGAAAACCGGAATTCATCGTGAGAATGCCCGGCCATACCCTTGTTCTGGTAAGGCTGCCTGAAAAAAATAAACGGTTTACTTGCCAGCTTGAGGCCGGCAATGCTCAAGCAAAAGATCCAGTGCTTCGAGTTCCCGGGGTCCGCCACACTTCCGGACAATCCCGGCATGATACTCAATGAGTTTTTCAAGTTCCTGATCCTTCCGGATATTCAGCCGCGTTGCATGGACGGTTGCATCAATAATACTGTTGAACCCACGGTTGACCGGGAGAATGCGGGATGTGACAACCTGTTCTTTGAGCGGAGTGAGACGGGCTACCAGCGAGACGGAAGTCTTTTTCTCAACCACTGCAGAAAACGCCACCCACGCATCGGCATCGGACAACCGCTGCATGGTCCTGCCGTCAACACGTTCATCAGAAAAACGGTCGCGGGGCAGGTCACCGAATGCGGTTTTAACGTACAGAACCGGATCATGGATGATATTTGCCACCATCCACCCGTCGCGTTCAACATTGGCGACCGTGTGGCTGCCGGAAAAAAGGATGACCCGGAAAATCCCCTCCCGGAAATGGATCCCGATCGGGGCGGCATTGAACGCGGTGGTTGCAATGACTTCGTTGATGCCCGGAATTAAGAGTCCCACGACCAGCCCTCCCCGAGCGCGAGGTAAATGGCAGCAATGGTAATGTCGGCAATCGATCCCGGGTTGATGTCCCGCTGGATCAGGTCCGCGTCAAAGTCCTGGACCGTGAGTTTCCCGTCAAGAACATTGCGGGCCTGCATCATGGTCTCCTGCGCAACTGCAAGGCCGTGCTTCTTTGCAATGAACGTGTCCGGCTCCGTTGCAAGCAGGGTGATGAACATCTCGACAATGGCCTGCCGGCCCGGCCCGATCTGCTTCAGGAGGTCCGCACCGCGCCGGCAGAGCGGGAAACCGGTCACCAGTTCGCGGGCCACCATGTCGTTTGCTGCCGAGTGCTGCATGATGTCAACCAGGTTCATATCGCGTTCGCGGATCAGCGTGAGCGCATGGGGATCGTTGACATCGAGTTCATCGGTTGCTTTCATCCGTACCGAGGTCATGGCGAACGCCTTGTAGAATGCCACCGCGTCAGAACTCTCGGTCTTTGCCAGAGCTTTCATGGCCCCGTCAATCCCTTTGCCGTACATGAGCGGGATGAGCAGGAGGAACGCGCCAAAATGGGTATTGCCGCCGTCATGAATGTTGGTGTCGCGGACCGCGTGCTTGATGATCTCGCCAATCCTGCCTTCGCCCCGGGCCGCTTCCTCAAGGGCCGGCCGGGCCAGGATGGTGGATGCAAGGAAATGTTCAAGCCGGGTCTCCGGGTAATCGTGGCACCGGTCCACGTTGCCCGGCTTGGGGTAGGCACAGACCTCCAGCATCATTGCCATCTGGGCCCGCTCAACACTGGTCATCTGGAGGGACGTCATGGAACACCCGGCTCATTATCGTATCTGAGAGATCACGCTTGAGCCGCATATATTCTTTCTTTGAGAGGCCGCTGGTCTTGAGTGTCATGTCGCGGAACATGCAGGGCGACGAGGTCTTGCAGCACCATGCAAGGCTGCCAAAACAGGTCTGCTTGCCGCCTTCCAGCGGAGTGTCCCGGACGGCGCCGAGTTTCATCTGGATGTAGTCTTCCCGGGGCATTCCGATGCGGGCGAGAGTCGGGATGAGGGGGCATTCCTTGACCGGCATGCAGCAGAACGTGAGGGCCCGCACATCCCCGCCGCGGCAGAGCTGCTTGGGCGAGTTGTACCAACCGTCTTCATCCGCGTATCGCGTGATTGCCGCGTCAAGACCGCTTAATGTCCGCTCGTCCGCGTGACGGGCAAGGGAGACCATGTCCGCGCCATGCGAGAGCATCTCGCGCATGCGGTCGAACGTGTTGATGGTGTTGTTGGCGATAAGAAGGAGCGGGCAGCTGTTCCGGATCTGGCGGAGCTTTGCCGCACCGAAGTCCATGAGATCGATATGCAGGATATCCGCACCGGCTTTCCAGCAGTCAATCGCAAGCTGCCGGTCGTCCTGTGCGATGCCGGCCCGGATTTTCACCGAGACGGTGACCTCTTCAGCCTTGAGGGCACGGATAACCGCACACAGCTCGCGGGGATTTTTCAGGTAATATTCCCCGCACCCGGCAGCAATCATGGGCGGCTGGCGGCAGTGCGCATCAATCTCGTACACAACGGAATCGCCCAGTTCCTTTGCAACCGCAGCAAAGGCTGCCGGGGTTGTCCCGCGGAGGTTGATCCCCGGGATAACATGAGTGTCTTTGAACATCGCGAGCTGCGTTTTCAGTTCCTCAACCGGGTTGTCGACAAGGAACTCCCTGCGGCCACCGTCCGCGACAACGATCTTTGCCGCATCCATTGTCGGTGCATCAATGCAGTAGCCCCCGATAAATGCAAGACCGGCATTTTCCTGCCGCTCGAGCACATACGCTGCATCAACAACGCCAGCCATGGATGCGAGGGCAATGGGAGTTTTTACCACGCGGTCATTAATGAGCAGTCCGAACCGCCCGAATGCATCCATCATAAGTTCATATCTGTTGACGGGGAAGGGAAAAAGAACTTTCCATTCGTCCGGGGCACACAGACTTCTCCCTCTCCTGGTGATATGAGACGGGAATTTCATGAGAGTTAAAAACGGAAACGTAGCCAAGAAATGGAAAAAAAAACCGGGAATCACTTTTTGGATTTCCTTTGTGCCAGAAAATTTAAAAAAAAATCGTAAAAAGAATTTGTAAAAAGAATTTGTAAAAAGAATTTGTAAAAATAATTTGTAAAAATAATTTGAAATAAGAGTTTGAAAAAAATGAAAAAAAATCTCTGAAGTTTTTTTAGAAAATTCCGGGAAAAATTCCCAAGATAAAATTTTCTCAAAAAAATCCGGAAATCACTCCCGTTTTCTGGAGAAAATATGCCTGAAAATCTCATCCTTCTATACCCCTGCCCGGACCCCTTTTTTCCCCAATCAGCCCGATCTGAATCCGGGCTCATAGCGAGCTCTGTTGTAGGAGTTTTCCGGAACAGGGCTCAATACGGGCCCGGATTCAGATCCGCCGACCCCCCGTTTGGGCCAAAACTCCTGGAAGATTCAGCTAAACACAGGGTCCGAAGATCGATTACCGTCGTAAATCATGCCCCTCCGACGATAATCCGGGCTCATATTAAGCCCCGTTTGCAAGAACCCGAAATAACCCTGTTGAACAGGATGCACATCCCGCCGCTCTGGCGGGGAACTGCGGCGGGTGTTTTTACTTTCGCTAATGTGTTACGGTTCGCAGGGAAGAAATCTCCCAAAAAAAAATTTTGAAAAAATGAAAAAAAATAAAAAAAAAGTCAAAAAGAATTTTCAAAAACCAGAAAAAAATTTAAAAAAATCCAAAAAAATTTCCAGAATTTTTCAAAAAACAGATCCCGATCAATCCGTATCAGATTGTGGAAAGCGATTACTCCTCAAAAAAAATGCAAAAGGATGAAGACCGGGCTTTCAGGCACAACACTTACAGCCTCTCCAGCACGTACCCGTCTTTGGATTTTGCAAGAGCGGTTCCGCCGGCCCGCGCATCGTCAATGGTGATACCCTTGTTCTCTTTGAAGTGCGCGACAACGACCGCCCACGGGATCAGCAACGCCTCGCTGGGTTTTCCCGGCCCCTGCCGGAACTCAACCGCAAGGTACCCGATCCGTCCCGTCTTTGCGAGAAAATCCGAGATTGCATCCACCTGGTGCACATTTTTCTTATCGGAATGGAAGTGCTGCGAGAAGTAGAGTTTCTTGTCAATGATCGACTTGCATTCAATGGAAAGGTAATAGGTGGGATTGAGGGAATCCACCAGCACGTCCACGTACTGGCTCGTGAACTTGTGCTGCTTGAGGCGGTAAGCGAACCCCTGGATATGGTGCGTTTTAAAAAACCGGTTCAGGCAGTGGACGATCTCCCGCTCGAAATCACTCATCGATCACACGTGGGATGGCAGGAGAATAAAACCATCCGATCCGGCCGGCCGTCACATCCCCGTCCGGCCTTTCGTCAGGAACAAACAAGAAAGTTATTACGAGTACAGGTAGATTTTCATACGTAGTATTTTCCCGTGCTGTTTTTTCAGCATACGGGAAAACACAATAGAACCGTTATTTACAGGTCACCACACCAGCTGGTACATTTGGAGTCATTACATGAGCAAAAAGGGAATGTTACTTGTAGGACACGGAAGCAAGCTGCCCTACAACCAGGAACTCGTTGAAAAGACTGCAGCGATCATCGCGGCAAAGAACACCGATTTCATTGTCAAGTGCGGGTTTATGAATATCAACACCCCGTCAATCAAGGACACCATGAAAGAATTCCAGAAAGAATCCATCGATGTCCTCGTGGTTGTTCCTCTCTTCCTTGCAAAGGGCGTCCACATCGAGAAGGACATCCCCGGCGAGATTGGCATTCCGGAAGGAACCAAGAAAGGAACCTTTGCCCTCAATGGAAAGAGCATCCCGCTCGTCTATGCTGACCCCATTGGCAGCGACCCGCTCCTTGCCGACCTCATGGTCAAGAACGCGAAAGACGCGCTCAATCACCTTTGATCTTTTTTTATGCAGATCCTGGTCCTGGACACAATCCATGGCGGAAAAGAGATCGCCCTCGCCTTTGCAGACGCCGGGCATACTGTTGATGCGGTCGATGTCTATCATGGCACCACGCCGGATCTTTTTGCCGCAGCAAAGACCCGGCCGTATAATCTCATCGTCGCCCCCGTCCACCTGGACCCGGACCACCCGCTCCTGAAACGCCGGAACGTTCCGGTCATCACCCACCATGAAGCAGTGCGGCAGTTGCTGGAGAACAACCTCCCGCACCCGATGGTCGAGATCACCGGAACGCGGGGAAAGACCACAACCGCTCACGCCCTTGCCCATGTATTTTTGGGAAAAGGTGTTCTTCACACCTCAACCGGCACCTACACCTACCCGACAAAATCCCTGCTCTGGAAGCGCAGCATCACGCCGGCTTCGATCCTCTCTGCAGTAAAATATGCCAACCAGATGCCCGGCTGGCTGATTGCTGAAGAATCGCTCGGGGTTACCGGTGCAGCAGACCTTGCGATCATAACCTCATCAGAGGATTACAAGTTTGCAAACGGCAGGAAATGTGCCATCAAGGCCAAGATCGCGTCCGCCGCTCACGCGAAACGGATCCTTGTGGCCGACAATGTCCTGTGCGATTATGACAATGTTGTCCGGGTTGGCGATGTTGCCCGGTGCGACGGGATGGAATGCACGGTTGCATTCGAAGGAATGAAATTCATCATAAAAAATCCCCTCTTCCTGCTCCCCCCGTACCGTGCCTCGCTCATGCTTGCTGCCGCCGCTGCCATGATCCTGCACATCAACCCGGTACCGCTCAACCACTTCGCGGCCCTTCCCGGGCGGATGTCTGTCAGCAATGCCGGGGATCTCATTGTTATTGATAATTCCAACAGCGGCACCAATGTAACCACGACCCTCTGCGCTGCCCGGTACGCCCGGCACTGCGCCGGATCTACCGATCTCACGCTCGTGATCGGCCAGGCCGAGAGCGACGGCGCAGTCTGCGAGGGATTTGCTGTTGACCAGATAATCTATGCAATCGAAAAGATTGAGCCCCGGCACGTTGTCTGGGTAGGGAAATTCCCGGAACCCGGCTCGCGTGAACACCGTGAAATCACACCCCGGATCGATGTGATCTGCCCGACCCTGGATGAGGGCCGGCAGGAAGCCCTCCGGATCACGCGGAGTGGATCGATCGTTCTTGCGGTAAAAACCTGGAGATGAAACCCATGACTATAAAATCCATGCACCCCCGGCCCAGCTCCATTGTCGCAGCCCTGTACACTGCGCGGGACCTCAGTGTAGATGTAGCGATCCTGCACGGACCATCTGGCTGTTCGTTCAAGCATGCCCGGCTTTTAGAAGAAGATGGCATGCGGGTCCTGACAACTTCCCTTGCCGACAACGAGTTCATCTTCGGGGGTCAGTCCCCGCTTGAGACCGTGCTCCGCTATGCCGAAGATCATTTCTCCCCGAAAAGGATGGCGGTGGTTGGCACCTGTGTTGCTATGATCATCGGGGAAGACCTGCAGTCTGCCATTGACGGCGCCGGGATCACGACCCCGACCATCGCGGTCGATATCCATGCCGGCTACCCGGAAAATATTGCCGGGGTCCTGCTGACACTGGAAGCCGCGGAAGCCGCCGGGTGGATCTCTGCTGAAGAGCTGACGCGCCAGCGGTTCATGATGGAGAAAGCCAACGAGGTTGAACGGACCCGGGGTGCTGCTTATAAAGCCTACATTGAACCTTCCCGCGGGGACCTCAAGCATGTTGCAGCCGCACGGCTTGTGGAACTTGCCCGTTCCGGAAAAAAAGGCGTGGCGATTCTCAATGCCAAAAAAGAGACCGCCTACATGTTCATTGATGAACTTATCGCGCTCCATGACCGGTGCCCGGCTGCTGACATCACGTATATTGTCAACCTTGATCAGCGGGGCCTTCCCAAGACGCGTGGCGATGCACAGATCATTCTCGATGCCCTCAAAGCCCGCGGCGTCACGCCGCTTGTTGTGGGGGCGCTGGATGAGTACGGCGCAAATGGCGAGGCGCTCGGAAAGAAACTTCTGGAACTTGCACCGGACTTTGCCCTGATTGCCGGTGTCCCGCACGCAATTCCCCCGGAGTATACAAAAGGCATCGAGTGCTTCTCGATCACCAATGGTCCCCGGCAGGTGGAGCCTCTCCGGGATATCGGGCACCAGCATGTCATGGTTGAAGTGGACCTCCACCCCAAGACCCTTGGTGTCCGGCATATCGTGGAGAGTGAGTTCGGGGCCGTGCTCCGGAGCATTCCATGAAGCAGATCCTCATCACGGGCGATCGTTCCGGCAGCGGAAAGACGAGCATCACGCTTGCCCTTGCCGCCCTGCTTTCCCGCACGAGCCGGGTTCAGGCCTTCAAGGTCGGCATGGATTACATTGATCCCTCGTACCTTTCTGCGGTCTCGGGCCGTCCGTGCAGGAATCTTGACAGTTACACCCTCTCTGCAGATCAGATCCGGGCCATGTATTCCCATGGCTGCCGCGGCGCTGATGTCGCCATTGTCGAGGGAGTGCGCGGCTTGTACGAAGGTGCAGAAGCGCTTGATGATACCGGGAGCACTGCATCGGTTGCAAAAACCCTTGACCTCCCGGTGGTGCTTGTTGTGTCAGCGCAGAGCATAACACGGAGCGCTGCCGCAATTGTCAAAGGCTTCCAGACCCTGGACCCGGAAATCCGGATTTCCGGCGTCATCCTCAACAACATCCATGGCGGGTCGCACCGGGTTAAGGCAGAGAAGGCGATTGAACACTACTGCGGCATTCCGGTTATCGGGGCCATCCCCCGGATGGAGGAGATGCAGCTTGCGATGCGGCACCTGGGCCTCGTGCCCTACCGGGAAGGTTCGGGCCGCGGCGATTTTGACAACCGGATCGCGGTGATCACGGAGATGATTGGGAAATATGTTGATCTCGATGCTTTCCGTTTGCTCATGAAAGATGCTCCGGTACCTGACGTTTCCGGGAACTGGTATTCTGCTCCGGAAAAAACCGACGTGAAAATCGGTGTTGCGTACGATGAAGCGTTCAACTTCTATTACGCAGATCTCTTTTTCCTCCTGCACGCCTCGGGTGCGGAAGTGGTCCGGTTCAGTCCGGTCCATGATGCGCTCCCCAATGCGGACGGCTACATCATTGGCGGGGGATACCCGGAACTGTTCCTTGATGAGCTGGAAAAGAATGACCGGATGCGCGAGGCCCTGTACGAAGTCTCCCGGTCCGGCACTCCAGTCTATGCGGAATGCGGCGGCCTGATGTACCTGACCGAATCGATGACCCTGAACAAGGGCTGGCAGGGGAGGGAGGATGACCATACCGCGGAGATGTGCGGGGTGTTCTCCGGCACAACGCGGATGCCGGCACGCCGCGTGGTCAGTTACGTGGAAGGCACCTGTGCTGCAGAATCGCCCCTTGGTGCCGCATCATTCCGGGGCCATGAATTCCATTACTCGGAAGT
>JAAZNH010000179.1 GCA_012798365.1 Methanomicrobiales archaeon
CTCCGGTGATGTGAGCGATGAGGTGGAGAAAGCAGCACGCGAAAAAGACCTGCATGACAAGTTTGTCCGATTCACGGTAGGTTTTGTGGTGAGCATCCCCCTGATGGTTGCCATGTTTGTGCCGCTCCCGATCCCCATGCACCTGCTCCCGTACCTGATGTTTATCATTGCAACGCCGGTCTTTGTGTGGGTGGCAGCCCCGATCTTCCGGGCTGCTGTTATGGCGCTCCGGAACCGGACGCTCTCGATGGATGTCATGTACGCAATGGGGACCGGCGTCTCGTACGGGGCAAGCGTGATGTGGACGTTCGGGATTGTCCTCACCCACGAGTACATGTTTTATGATACCGCGATCATGCTTGCGGCTTTCCTGATGCTGGGCCGGTATCTTGAGGCGCGGGCGAAAGGCCGGACTTCCGATGCCATTAAAAAACTGGCCGGGCTCCGGCAGAAAACCGCCATTCTTCTCCGGGACGGGGCGGAAGCGGAGGTTGCGGTTGATGATGTGGCTGTCGGGGATACCCTTGTAGTAAAACCCGGCAGCAAGATCCCGGTTGACGGGGAGGTAGTTCACGGGGAAAGTTATGTTGATGAATCCATGATCACCGGAGAGCCGGTGCCGGTTCTTAAGAACCCGGGCAGCGCGGTTGTCGGCGGCACGCTCAACACCAACAGTGTCCTTACCTTCCGTGCTACCCGCGTGGGACGGGAGATGGTCCTGTCCCAGATCATCCAGATGGTCGAAGAGGCGCAGGGCTCAAAACCGCCGGTCCAGCGGATCGCGGACAGCGCGGTTGCCTGGTTCATCCCGGTTGTGCTCGTCATCGCTGCAGGTTCGTTTATTGTATGGTACGGCATCTTCCATGCGTCAGCCCTGTTTGCCCTGACGGCCTTCATCTCCGTTCTTGTCGTGGCCTGTCCCTGTGCGCTCGGCCTTGCCACCCCGACAGCTGTCACGGTCGGGGTCGGCCGGGGAGCCGAGCTTGGTATCCTGATCCGGAACGGTGAGGCGCTGGAGACTGCCGAGCGGGTCACAACCGTTGTCTTTGACAAGACCGGGACCCTGACGCGGGGAAAACCCGAAGTTACCGATATTGTCTCGCTGGGCATTCCTGATGATACGCTCCTCTCCCTTGCCGCCGCGGTTGAGACCAACTCCCAGCACCCGCTTGCGCTCGCGGTCGTGCGGCGGGCACACGAGCGGGGGATCCTTGTTTCCCCGGCAGAAGGTTTTGATACTACCGGTGGCAGGGGCGTATCCGCAACCGTGCTTGGCGAACCGGTGCTTGTCGGCAACCGGGCCTTTCTTGAGGACAACAAGATTATCGTACCGCCGGAATTTTCAGAACGGCTGGCTATCCTGGAATCTGAAGGGAAAACGCCGGTGCTGGTTGCGGCCGGGGGCCAGTTTGCCGGGAGTATCGCCATTGCCGATTCCCTCAAAGAGTCAGGCGCAGGTGCCGTTGATACCCTGAAACGGATGGGGATCCAGGTCGCGATGATAACCGGAGACAATGAGAGGACTGCCCGGGCTGTTGCAGTAAAAGCCGGTATCGGTACCGTGATTGCCGGTGTCCTGCCGGCCGGTAAGGCGGAAGAGGTGAAAAAGCTACAGGATGCCGGTCGGGTGGTAGCCTTTGTCGGTGACGGCATCAATGATGCCCCGGCACTTGCCCGGGCGGATGTGGGTATTGCCATAGGGAGCGGAACGGATGTTGCTATCGAGAGTGGTGATATCGTTCTTATCCGTGATGACCTGCTCGATGCGGCCGGGGCCATCCAGCTCTCCCGGAAAGTGATGGGCAGGATACGGGGCAATATCTTCTGGGCCTTTTTTTACAACGCA
>JAAZNH010000004.1 GCA_012798365.1 Methanomicrobiales archaeon
GGAACTGGTTAAACTCATTTCAGCCCATGCCATCATCGGGGAAGTGAATGCGGCACTTGCCGCGATGTACGGGGTGAAGCCTGAGGATATGATCGGCCGGCCGGTGCGGGATTTTGCACCGGACTGCGGGACCCAGATGGCTGACCTGCTCGACAGCCCTCAGTACCGGGTTATTGAACGGGAAGAGCAGGAGATCTCGCAGTCCGGGGAGCCGGTCTATATTGTTGAGAGTTATATCGGGATTGTCGAGGCGGGCATCCTCCTGCGGGTCTGGGGAGTCCAGCGCAACATCACGGACAAGAAGAAGATGGAGATTGCGCTGAAGGAGAGCGAGGAGAAATTCCGCAGGATCGCCGACAATGCGCAGGACATCATCTACCGGATGACCCTTCCGGAAGGGCGGTATGAGTATATCAGCCCGGCAGCCGAGGCAATCACCGGCTACCGGCCGGAAGAATTCTATGCGGACCTTCGGATCTTCGGCAGTATCATCCACCCGGACTGGCGTACGTATGTGAAAAAGAACTGGGAGAATTTAGTGAAAGGGGTGGTTCCCCCGACGTATGAGTACCAGATTGTTGACCGGACCGGCCGGATGCACTGGCTGAACCAGCGCAATGTACTGATAAAAAACGACGAGGAACGGCCGATTGCCCTTGAAGGCATCGTTACCGACATTACGGAAAACCGCCTTGCACAGGAAGCGCTGCGCGAGAGCGAGGAGCGGTACCGGACCATTCTTGAGAATACCGAGGACGGATTCTTACGGGTGGACGCCAGCGGAACGATTGTCATGGCCAGCCCCTCGATAACCCGGATGCTCGGGTATGCGTCGGCAGATGATCTGATCGGCATCCGGGCGGTTCAGATCTACCGCGACCCTGATACGCGGAACACGATGATTGCACAGATGGTAAAAGACGGGCATGTCAAGGATTACGAGGTCGAATTTGTCCGGAAGGACGGGACAGCCTTCTGGGTCATGGTTAACGGGCATGTCGTGACTGACCGCCAGGGCAGGCTGGTGGCCACAGAAGGCATTGTGCATGATATCACTGAACAGCGCACCATGGAGCATGCGCTGCGGGAAGCAAACCGGAAACTCAGCCTCCTCAATTCCATCACGCGCCATGATGTGGCTAACCAGCTGGTGGCACTCCACGGGTTCACCCAGATTGCATCCATGATGAAGACCGACCCGGTCATTGCCGATTACCTTGCCAGGATCGCCCGGGTCACCGATACCATCGGCCGCGAGATTGAATTCACGCGCACGTACCAGGAGCTGGGAAACCTGGTACCGGCATGGTTCCGCGTCCGTGATATTGTTGACAAGGCCACCGGCAATATTCCGGTCCGGTTCTCGGGGACCTGCCGCGGGATCGAGGTCTTTGCCGATCCCATGCTGGAACGGGTCTTTTTCAACCTCTTTGACAATGCCGCCCGCCATGGCGGCAGGGTAACTTCAATCACGGTCCGGTGCGAACGCGAACCGGACGGGGTTATCGTGATTGTTGAGGATGACGGCATCGGCGTTCCTGCAACGGAAAAAGAGAAGATATTTGAACGGGGGTATGGCAAGCACACCGGTCTGGGCCTGTTTTTAGCCAAGGAGATTTTAGCCATTACCAAAATACGGATCCGCGAGACCGGCATACCCGGGGAGGGCGCACGGTTTGAGATCCTGGTCCCCAAAAGTTCCGTGCGGTCCGGCAGCGGGTGACCGGGGGCCCGGCATAAAAAAACCGGCACATTTTCTAAACCTTCAAATAGCAATAACGGGTATTCACATCTAAAGCGGCGGTAAGGAGATGGAAGACTATGAAAACGTCCTTTTCAGACCTGCGTAAGTTCGTTGCCCCGGAGTTCATCATCGGCACTGACGCACGACTCCTGGCAGGAAGGTATGCAAAGAATTTTGGTGCCCGTAATGTCTTTGTTGTCACCGGCCCCCATGTAATCCAGGCCGGATGGGTCAGCGATGTGACAAAAAGCCTTGAATCCGAAGGGATCGGGTATATCATTTTTTCTGACGTCACCCCGAATCCCCGGGATTTTGAGGTGATGAAAGGCGCCGGGCAGTATGATGAAGCAGGCTGTGATGCTATCCTCGCTGTCGGGGGCGGCAGCCCCATCGACTGTGCCAAGGGCATCGGCATCGTGGTCACAAACCGGAAGCATATCCTTGAGTTTGAGGGCGCAGACAACGTCCCGGTACCCCCTCCGCCCATGATCTGTATCCCGACAACAGCCGGCACCGGTGCTGACGTATCGCAGTTTGCCATCATCAACGATACCGAGCGCCGGGTCAAGATTGCCATTATCAGCAAGATGATCGTGCCTGATATTGCCCTTGTCGACCCCGTACCACTGACATCCCTCACCCCGGAACTGACCGCACACACTGGCATGGACGCAATAACCCATAGTGTTGAGGCCTATGTGTCCAATGCCAGTTCCCCGGTAACCGATCTCCAGGCCATGGAGTCCATACGGCTGATGAACGAACACCTGCTGCCGGCCTTTAAAAACCCCCACTCCCTCGAGGAGCGCTACCAGACCATGCTCGGGAGCCTGTTCGCCGGCCTCGCGTTCTCCAACGCCAGCCTTGGTGCCGTCCATGCCATGGCCCACAGCCTGGGCGGGTACTCTGACCTCCCGCACGGGGAATGCAATGCCCTGCTCCTTGAA
>JAAZNH010000180.1 GCA_012798365.1 Methanomicrobiales archaeon
AACCCGGGTTCGATCCCCGGTTATCGCATCTTTCATATGGACGAAGAACCCGAACGATCGGCGATACGAATCATAGCGGAGAACCGTCGTGGTGTCCTGCGCGACATCGCCACGATCATGGCAGATCATGATGCCAATATCGTCATGATCAGCCAGGAAGTGTTCGATTCCGGCCCCTACTGCGGCCTTGCCGAGATCTATTTTGAATACGACTGCGATGCGATCAAGGACCACGACAAGCTGGTCTCTGAACTCGAGAATATCCCATCCGTCCGTCAGGTAAAAAGTTACCAGCCGTTTGGCCATATCTTCGGCTCCCGTGTCATCATCATCGGGGGCGGGGCGCAGGTTGCGCAGGTTGCCCTGGGTGCGGTCAACGAGGCTGACCGGCACAATATCCGCGGGGAGCGCATCTCCGTCGACACCATCCCGCTTGTCGGGGAACGCACCCTTGCCCTTGCCGTTGATGCTGTTGCCCGCCTGCCCCGCGCATCGATCCTGGTCCTTGCCGGTTCAATCATGGGCGGTGAGATCGCAAAGGCTGTTGACCGGGTCAAGGATGCCGGTATCCCGGTCATTGCCCTGAAGATGGTAGGAACCGTGCCGGAACATGCCGACCTTGTCGTCACCGATCCCATCCAGGCGGGCGTCTTTGCCGTGATGCACGTCAGCAGCAAAGCGGTCTTTGATATCAACCGGGTCCGTGGGCGTGAATTCTGAACATGGACGTTATTGCAAAAGCCGTCTCTATCCTGATGCATGACGGTCTTGTCGTGTATCCCACCGACACGCTCTATGGTCTTGGGGCCGATGCCTTTTCTGACGAGGCTATCCAGCGCGTATACGAAGCCAAGAAGCGCCCGATCGGCATGCCAATCTCGATTGCGGTTAGTGACTTTGATATGCTCGCCGTGGTTGCACGTGTGAAGCCGGAGATGGAGGAGTTCCTCCATACCTTTCTTCCCGGCCCGGTTACGGTTATCCTTCCGGCACGGAACAGCGTGCCGGATATCCTGACCGGGGGGACCGGGCTGATCGGTATCCGGATGCCCTCCCATATCACGGCACTGGACCTGATCCGCAGGTTTGACGGCCCGATCACCGCAACAAGCGCCAATCTCCACGGCGCAAAGGACCCGCAGACGCCGGACCAGTGCACGGTCCCGCACGAGTTCCTCATCGACGGGGGAAGACTACCGGGAACTGCCAGTACGGTTGTGGATATGGTGGCAAAAACGATCATCCGCCCGGGTGCCGATGCGGAAAAGGTCAGCCGGTACCTGCTCCAGCTTCCCTAGGTTATGACCATGATGCCCGTCCGGTTGCGCGATTTTGTCGAGGATGCTGACGGCTGGCTCTACGCGGTCTCAACCTATGATAATGAAGAGACGATCGGGACGGTGCTCCGGTATGTCCCGCAGCCGGATGGAAACCGGGTCCATCCCACAGGTAAACGGTATCAAAAATACGATTTTGAGGAGGCATACGCCCATATTGCAAAGCATAAGCCGCAGTATGCCGGCCTTTTGCACCGCATCCCCCACGCTGACGTGAAACGGGTATACAAACCTGATCTCGAAATCGACCGTATCGCTGCAACCCACCCGCGGGTGAAGAAACTCGTGAACCTTTTCGGGCTCCCCCATGGGACCATCGGGTGCACGGGATCGCTTTTGTGTCAGCTTGACGATGCATCATCGGATATCGATATGGTGGTGTACGGGAGGCACTGGTTCGTTGCGCAGGAACTGGTCAGGAACGGCATCCGAGACGGGGTGATCGAGGGGCTCTCGGAATCCATGTGGCGGAAGGTGTACGAGAAACGAAAACCGGAGATCTCCTATGCCGATTTTGTCATCCACGAACAACGGAAATTCAACCGGGGGCAGGTCGACGGGACCTATTTTGATATCCTGTATACCCGGTCCTATGACGGGATAACGAGCACACCTGCCGGCAAAGGAGAGGTTCTGGGCAAGGCGACGATCGAGGCCGAAGTGACGGATGCATCGCTTGCGTTTGACAACCCCGCGGTGTATTATGTCCGCCACGAGACTGTCAACAGGGTGCTCTCGTTCACCCATACCTACAGCGGGCAGGCCCTCGCCGGTGAGACGATTGAAGCGTGCGGCGTTCTTGAGAAACACGGCCCTGAACACTGGCTTATTGTCGGCACCACGCGGGAAGCCCGGGGCGAATATATCGTATCAAAGACGCTACTGGACCAGTAAGGTACCCTCATCCGGGCGGGGAAGAGCAAACCCGACCATAACGCATTTATAGCCCTGCCCCGCGGGTTCTGACCGTTTCCTTATTTATCTATGAAACACCTACGCTATAGCACATTTGTCGAGGAATACCATGGCACAGCAACTAGGTGGACAACCTATCATCATCCTCAAGCAGGGTACAACCGAAAGCCGCGGACAGGAAGCGCAGAACAATAACATTGCCGCCGCAAAGGCAGTGGCAGCTGCAGTCCGGTCAACGCTCGGGCCCAAGGGTATGGACAAGATGCTCATCGACGGCATTGGCGATATCACCATCACCAATGACGGCGTCACCATCTTAAAAGAGATGGACATTGAGCACCCGGCCGCAAAGATGATGGTTGAGATCGCAAAGACGCAGGACGCAGAAGTCGGCGACGGCACAACCTCCTCGGTCATCATCGGCGGAGAACTGCTGAAGAACGCCGAGGGCCTCCTTGCCCAGAGCGTTCACCCGACAGTTATTGCCGAAGGCTACCAGATGGCTTCAGCAAAATCCCTTGAGATCCTTGACAAGATCGCCATCACGGTCAAGCCCACTGACACTGGCATCCTCAAAAAGATTGCAGAAACTGCGCTGACCGGCAAGAATGCGGAAGTGGAGAAAGAGCACCTCTGCGACATCATTGTAAAGGCGGTGATTTCCGTTATCGATGCAGAGGGAAAAGCCGATCTCGCGCACATCAATGTCGAGAAGAAAGTCGGCGGATCGGTCGATGACTCAATCCTTGTCAAGGGGATGGCAATTGACAAGGAACGTGCACACCCCGAGATGCCCAAATCGGTAAAGAATGCAAAGATTCTCCTCCTCAATGCACCCCTCGAGTTCAAGAAGACCGAAGTCAACGCAACAATCAAAATCTCAACAGTCGGCCAGGCCCAGGCATTCCTGGAAAGCGAGCAGCACATGGTTGAGGCCATGGTGGACAAGGTCATTAAGAGCGGTGCGAATGTCCTCTTCTGCCAGAAAGGCATTGATGACGTTGCCCAGCACTACCTTGCCAAGGCAAATATCCTTGCGATCCGCCGGGTCAAGAAGAGCGACTGCGAGAACCTTTCCCGGGCAACCGGCGGCAACATCGTCAACAGCGTGGATGCAATCACGGCAAAAGACCTCGGGACTGCCGGCCTTGTGGAGGAACGCAAGGTATCCGGTGGCGAGATGATCTTCGTCTCCGAGTGCAGGAACCCCAAGGCAGTCTCGATCATTGTCAAGGGCGGCACGGAGCACAGCGTTGACGAACTTGAACGCGCGATCCACGACGCCCTGATGGTGGTATCTGTCGTTGTTGAAGGAAAGAAGGTCGTTGCCGGTGGCGGGGCTCCCGAGATCGAACTCGCCCTCCGGCTCCGCGAATATGCGCAGACCATCGGCGGCCGGGCCCAGCTCGCCATCGAAACCTTTGCCTCTTCGATGGAAGTCATTCCCCGTGCCCTTGCCGAGAACGCCGGCCTCGATGCCATCGATATGCTGGTCGATTTACGGGCAGCACACGAAGCCGGCAAGAAAACCTACGGGGTCAACTGCGATACCGGCAAGCCTGCCGACATGATCAAGCTCGGGGTTGTTGAGCCCCTCCGGGTCAAGACCCAGGCAATCTCCAGTGCAGCTGAAGTCGCGGTCATGATCCTGCGCATTGATGATATCATCGCTGCCCAGAAGTCTGCCGGACCCGCCGGCGGGGGAATGCCCCCGGGCATGATGGGATAATCCCCCTCACCTTTTTTTATCCGGTTTCCTCTGCTGCACGGGTGCAGGTGTTGTACCGTTCCATTGCTCCTGGTTGCTTCCAGACTTCTACTTTATCCTCGTACTGGTCCGGGAAATATTCCATATCGGGCACAAAGAGGAATTTTTTCAGGATGTGCTGCATGATGGGCCGGGGCATAACCACCCGGACATCGTACCCGCTGTCAAGCCAGGTGCGGATCAGTTCCTGGGTATTTCCCTCGTTCTTCTCCCGCGAGATGATGTAATGGAGATACAACCGGTTGCCATCCGCCTTCTCAAGCCAGCCCGAAAAGAGGCGCTCGCTGAACCCCAATGCATCGCCTTCCGGTGTCCCGGTCTCGATCCGTGTCGCTGTCATCATTCATCACTTCCATTCTGTTGCGATCCTGACCGTTGCAAAACCCGG
>JAAZNH010000181.1 GCA_012798365.1 Methanomicrobiales archaeon
GAGATTGTTCCGGGTCCTCCCAGGCACCCGCCATCTGGGCGCTGCAGACCCGGATCATCTCATCAGGTCTTTGGCCAGTCCGGGTTTGGCTCATGCTTTGCATCATAATAGATGATGATTACTGCACTCATAACGATCAGGATCGCGGTTGTGAGAAGCAGGAACGGTGCTGCCGGAAGAGAGACCCCAAGGAGCATCGCAGCGATGATCATACCGGCAACCGTTATGCTGCTCCCGATCAGAACAAGACCGACCGAGGTGAGGTCCCATTCCCCTTCTTCAAGCTTGAAATCCATTTATCCTCCTTTGAGCCCGGGGAATGCCATCCAGATCCCGTTGATCACAAACTGGACGGCAATTGCGATCAGGAGCATTCCCATCAGGCGGTTGATCGCACGGTACTCCCGCTGCCCGATTCTTGACATGATATAGTCTGAATGTCGCATCATATAATAGGTGATCCCAATGGAGAATGCGATGGAGAACAGGACAACCCCGATCGCAACCGGGGTAAGCGCGATCGCTTCGTTCATGAGCACGATGCTTGTTGTGATGGCACCCGGGCCGGCAATCATGGGAATCGCAATAGGCATGATCGCGATATCTTCCATATCCCGTGACTCGTATTTTTCTGTGGCTGTAAGTTTTGTCCGGGATGTTTTGGCATACACCATCTCCATACCAATGCCAAAGAGCAAAATCCCGCCGGCGATTCGGAACGCCTCAAGAGAGATCCCGAAAAGCTGGAGGATCCACGTGCCAAGCACCGCGACAAAGAGCAGGATGAAGAGGGCAAACCTGCACGAGTCCCGGATAATTCCGTTGCGTGCATGCTGGTCAAGACCTGTTGTCAATGAAACGTAAATCAGGGTCGCACCGAGCGGGTTAATGATAATGAGGATGGATGAGATCGCAAGCAGCGTAAAACTGATCACGTCACCAGCCATGATGGATAGTGCTGTGCAGGATAGTAATAGAAGTTACGGTGAATGGCCAAAAGAAAAGATAAAAAAATCAGTATTCGTACAGGACGGACTCATCGATCCGCGTGTACGTGCATACTTCGTCAGCCTTGAAGTGAATCCCGATCTCACGGGCTGCACTTTCTACTGAGTCAGATGCATGGATGACATTCCTGCCAATGTCAATGCCGAAGTCGCCCCGGATTGTGCCGGGCATGGCTTCCTGCGGGTTGGTGGCGCCAATGACCTTGCGAACAATCGCGACCACGTTCCTTCCTTCCCAGACCATGAGGAAGACGGGGCCTCCCATGATGTAGGTCTTCAGACCGGGGAAGAACGGTTTGGACAGGTGTTCCTTGTACTGCTCGGTGACTCGGGCTTCGGGAAGTTTCTCGAACCGGGCTGCAACGAGCTTCAATCCTTTTGCCTCGAGCCGTGAAACGATCTCACCGACGAGCCCGCGCTGGACCCCGTCTGGCTTGACCATGACAAAGGAGCGTTCCATGAACGTGTTACTCCTTCTTGCCGAGTGCTTTTCGTCCTGCAACAGTCCACTGGACGCGGCGGGGAACCCGGCCGAGTTTGTGGTTGTTTTCGCACTTTGCACAGCAGAAGTAGAAGATGGTGCCGTCTTTCTTGACAAGCATCTTACCCGTGCCGGGCTCGAGCTGGCTGCCACAGAAGCTGCAGACATGCTGTTCTACCATGCTGCCTCACCGCCTCGAGAGTTTCTTTGCTTCACGTTCGGTTTCAAGGAGCATGATGATGTCTCCTTCCCGGATCGGTCCCACGGTATTGCGGGTGATAATCCGGCCCTTGTTGCTGCCGTCAAGGATGCGGCACTTGACCTGCATGGCCTCGCCATGCATGCCGGTTGAGCCAACAACCTCGATTACTTCTGCTGGCGTTGCATCGTCTGCCATGGTACGATCCTCACGCCTTCAGCGCGGCAAGCTGCTTTGCAAGTTCGTCGATCGTCTCTTTTGCCTTGCCGGGCTTGACGACTGCGGCTGCTGCGGAGCCGACATCAAGGCCGCTTGCGGCGCCGATATCGTTTTGCTTGTTGATGAAGATGTAGGGAACCTTCTTCTCATCGCAGAGGGGGCCGAGGTGCATCACGATCTCTTCGGGCTCAACATCTGCGCCAATGACCACGAGTGCTGCAATGCCGCGTTCGATGGCTTTGGTTGCTTCGTTGGATCCCTTCTTGATCTTTCCGGTGTCTCGTGCAACTTCAAGGGCTTCAAGCGCCTTGTTCTGGAGCTCTTCTGGAGCCTGGGTTTTTACGTAGCCTTTTGACATAACTCACCTCATTCAGGAGTTGGGATGCTCCTTCATTACTCATCAGTCAGCAATGATGTAGCCATATTAGTTCAACAGGAACCGAAATAAAGGTTTGTGACCGGGGATGAACCCGGGCGGATCCCCGCTTGAAAAATCCGGTGACTGCGGGGATCTGAAATCAACCTGTGAGTCGGTATATTATTGTCGCGCGATCCGCATAAACCTGTGTGAGCCCCTCGTCCGGGAGACTGACTGCGTATCGTGATCGCTCGGAGTCCCCGACATAGAGCAGCGTTGCATTGTACTTTTTCATCAGGACGACTGTTTTCTCCGGGTCTTCATAGATGGACCGGATGTCCGCGGGCCGGGTTGTATACCAGCCGTCATCATTGCCGCGCCACATGAATTCATGGAACGGCTGGCCGACAATGGATGGTATGCCGGTGAAAGATGAGACCCGCGAATAGTAGGAATAGTCTCCTTTCTCGGCTTCGACAATAATTTCATTGCCGGAGAGGGTGCGGAGGTAGGCAATTGCACCGGCATCCCCCGGGTTCTGGAATTCAAGATATGCAAGACCATCGAGAGTGCCGGAACCATAATTACCCGGAAGGGCAACGCAGAAGGGAAGGGCCAGGAGAATGGTTACTGCAAGGATTGCCAGCGCCGCAGACTGCAGGGAGGATATCCTCGGGATCCTGCCAGGCATTGAGAACCACCGGCCAGCCATCACGAATGCTGCAGTCCCAAGCATCATCCATGCCGGCAGGTAACATTTGAAAACAGTATTCATCCGGAAATACGTTTCCCCCATGTTATCTTTCATGTAGACAAGTTCGCAGGCAATGAGAATCGCAAGACCGAATGCGGCGAGGATTTCCGGATAGTCCCGGTCAGCTTTTGCAAGACAATAAATAAGCGGGATGACTGCGATTGCTGCCGCGGTATAACCGGTCAGCGCGAAGGGAAGGCATGCAAGAAGAAGCAAGGGGCGTTTCCTGACTTCCGGCACAATCAGGGCAAAAAAGATTGCGATAAAGATGCCATTCACCCAGAGGAACTCCAGGGGATCGGAAGGTGTATTCACGAGGGCGATTGCCCCGGTATGTGTGCGGAGCTGGAGATAGAAGGGCAGGTAACAGAGGATCGAGACCGGCGGGATGGCGAACAGGAATGCCCAGGTCGTCCTTTCGGGACAGGAACGTTTTCTCCACAGGATAAGAACTGCAATAACCAGGACAAGCGGAGCATACAGGAGGACATCCCAGGTGTTGAAGAGGGGCATGGACCCAAGGCTGAGCGCAATAAGGGCCATGAGGGTTACTTTCCCGTTATTTTCAAGAGATTCCCAGCGTTTCCAGGCAAAGAGAAGCAGGAAGATAAGGAATGCCTGGTTGAAGAGGGATATCACATGGGCATGCACGTCTCCCCAGATAAATGAGAAGAGCGGGAATTCATTGATCGTGTTGGTGATTGTCCGGGTTCCGAGCCAGGAAAGTGACGCATCATAGGCCGGGTTGACAACGTTTCCCGTGATTACCTGGAAGATTAACGCCGGGTTGGGCAGGATGAGCGGGATAAGCGGCAGCCAGCGGAACCGGTCCAGCAGGAGTGTCCCGACAGCATAGAGCGAAACCGCGGAAAGGGCAAAAACGGTCGGGAGTGCAAGATTGAAGGCAATGGAAGACGGAACCCCGCTCACAATGGCAAGGCACCCGAACAACCAGTACCCCAGGTAATAATACACATTCAGTGTCCCGCCGGCAAACCAGGGGTCCAGGGGGGGCACCACCGGGTTCCGGATAACCGAAGTAAGGAACCCGTGGTCCATAAATTTCTCGGCAAAGGAGATCCCCGGGCTTGCAAACCGGACATCGAGCATAATGGCAAATGCGACCAGAAACAGGAGTATCCAGTGTCCGGACTCTCTGA
>JAAZNH010000182.1 GCA_012798365.1 Methanomicrobiales archaeon
CTCCGGTCTTGAGGCCGCGCTTGGGGAGGTGATCCCCCTTTCCGGGTATTCTCCCGCAAGCCAGTGGGTATACCTCTATCTCACCGGCCCCAACCTTCCGGAGAACGGGGTGCCGCTCAATGATGTCACCCGCCGGGCTGACCAGGGCGCTTTCACAAAGGTCAGCGTGGATGGCAATGATTACTGGAGTTACAAGTGGAATACCGGCAACGTGAACGGGAAACTCGATGAAGGAACCTACACCATCTGGGTTGTCAACGGGCCCAACGACCGGTCCAATCTTGCCCACGCGGACTACCGGACAATCTCTGTGAGGCTGGGAAAGCCCTACGTCGCCGTGGACTCGGTGCAGGTGAACGGGGCGATGGAGATCTCCTCCAACCCATCCGGCGCCCGGGTTACGGTGAACGGGCAGGACCGGGGGGCTACGCCGCTTACGGTAAGCGACCTTCGCCCGGGTTCCTACCAGGTCGCATTCACCCTTCCCGGGTATTATGAATTCTCCACACCGGTTACGGTTGAGGCCGGGCGCATCTCCGAGGTGAAAGCAACCCTCGCCGCCCTGCCCGTGCCGACGCCAACCACGGAACTCCCTGCAACCGTGCCGGCAACGGCAGCCCCGTCAGCAACACCATCCACGACAAAAACCACTCATGCCGCCGGGATGGTCCCGGCAGTCCTGACTGGCATTGCGGGAGTCGCCCTGCTGATGCGGATGAGAACCTGATTTTTTGTCCCAAAAGGATCCATCCACGCCTTTTTAACCGAAAACATCCCAGATTGTTAAAAGCGGATTATGGAAGCGGACTTATTAACCATCCTCATCATCGTCACCATGGGATCCTGTTTCGGGACCATGGCCTGGCTTCTTATAGGATACCTTGCCCGCACCCAGAAACCGGACTGGGCTGATATGACACGCCGTGAGAAGAGCACAAACATTGCTCTTGTCCTGTTCTTTTCAATTGCGATTATTGCTGCACTCTTCTGGTATATTTCCTAAAACAGGCCTGAAACGAACCGCCTGCCAAGCGGGATCAGCGGCGTGTGGCATGGAGAATGCCCATGACCCCGAGGACATCGTGGCAGGGTTTTCGTTCAATCGTATAGTCATAGTGCCTGTCGATATAATCAAGGAGGGCAGGAGACGGCGGACCGGATATCGGGGGGATGTGCAGTTCCATCTCGATCCGTCGTATCCCGGCCAGGTCCCCGGGGCGGATCTGCCATTCGGCACCTTCGCAGTCGCACTTGAGAAAATCGCAGCCACCCGCCATCTCCACGAGGGCTGACAGCGGGTACGTGGGAACAAGGGCGGACTCTTCATCCCATGTGCAGACAGCCGGTTTCCCGTCCCCGAGACCGGCTTCAATGACGCGGATTGAGGCATCATTGAGTGTGATATTCTGTCGCAGGATAGCCGGAATGACCGGTTCAACTGCTGTCACGTGCCGGCTCATCCGGCAAGCCCGCAGGCAGAATGCCCCGGCATTGGCGCCGATGTCCAGGACCAGATCATCCCTGCCAATATCCGAAAAGGCATACTCCGGCACATCAAAGATCTGGCGGAAGCGGGAGGGGGCATGATGAAACCGCACCCCGTCATCGGTGACATGAAACTGAGGCACATGCATAGGTTTGAAGGGACACGATAAAAAAACACCGGGATCCCTTTTTTGGAAGGAAGGGGGATACAGGAATTCCCTGCAGGCAGCTCTGCCGGCACGGCCCGGAATGGATATTTATACGAAGAGCCGGCGTATCTATCCGGCACGGATGGGACTGAAAAAACAGCTCGAAGGTGTGCTTCCGGCAGGCGCCCTGCCCTTTGTATCGGACCATTTCGAGGTCATCGGGGACATTGCGGTGCTCAGCCTGCCCGTGGAACTCGAACTCTATGGAAAAATAATCGCAGCGTCCATTGTTGCACACCGGAAAAACATCTACACGGTCTTAAACAAGAACGAGCAGATCCGCGGACCTTCCCGCACTGCCCGGTATGAGGTTCTTTGCGGGGAAACCACCGTGACGGTATACCGCGAGTTCGGGTTCATGTACCGGTTTGATGTCACCCGCTCGTTCTTCTCCACCCGCCTTGCGTACGAGCGTAACCGGGTGACGGCACAAGTGGAACCCGGGGAACGGGTGTATGTCCCCTTTGCCGGTGTCGGGCCGTTTGCCATCCCCGCTGCCGCACGCGGGGCAGAAGTCTGGGCCGTTGAGATGAACCCGGACGCTTTTCGCTGGCTCACGGAAAACATCCGGCTCAACCATGTTGAAACCCGCTGCCATGCCCGGCAGGGGGATGCCCTTGCAGTTGCCGCCCTGCCGGTGCACCGGTTCGACCGGATCATCATCCCTGCACCATACGGGATGGACCATGCGCTGGATTCCTTTCTCCCGTGCCTTGCCTGCGGGGGCATGGCCCACTGGTACACGTTTAAGACAAAAGAGGAGATCCCGGCACTCCTGCAGGAGTTTGAATCACGGGGGCTGACGGTGACGTTTTACTCTGACTGCGGCAATGTCGCTCCCGGCGTGAGCAGGTACGTGTTCGATCTCGCTCAGTAGGATCGGACCGGGTCCTGAACCCTGCCAATGCAGCGGGGATGGGGGATCACGGGGCACCGGGGAGAGATTGGCAAACCTTAAATTGCTTGACAGTGCAGGTACGTCAGGTTGCCCGGGCCCTGAATTACCAAAGTGAAAACCATTCGTTATCTTCGCCAGCTTGCAATCTTCCTTGTCCTCCTCGCAGGCTGCAGCCTGCTCATGTACTCGGTATACACGAGTGTTGAAGCAAAGACGATAGCGCAGGTCAACTCCGAACAGCAGGTTCATGCAGAACAGGCTGCACAGGGTATCGTGCGGTTCTTCTCGACTTATAACAGCACCCTCTCCTTCCTTGCTCTTAACAATCATATTATTGACACGGACACGGAGGGCAGGCAGCTTATCCGGGATTTCTACGCTAGCCATGCCGGTGAGATTTCCTCCATTACCCGGGTGGATGAAAACGGGACCATTCTCTACACCTATCCGTACGAAACATCAACCGGTGCCAACATCTCCCTGCAGCCGCACGTGCGAAAATCCATTGAAACCGGGGGCGTGGTAGTCAGCGACGTATTCACGTCGGTCCAGGGATTCCGTACCATCTCCTTCGCAATGCCGGTGTACGATGAGGGCGTATATAAGGGAAGCCTCTCCATCCTGGTCCCGTTCGACCGCCTGACGGCAAAGAACCTGGAGCCGGTAACGGTCCTGCGCAGCGGTCACGCGTGGACCATCAACCAGAACGGGGTGATCCTCACCTCACCGGATCCTGGAAAAACGGACCGGTCCGCCTTTGAGGCATTCGGAAACTCCAGAGAGATGAATGCGTTTCTTGAGGCCGCAATGCTCGGCAGGCCGGGTTCGTCAACCTATACGCTGGCAAGAGAAGACGGCGGCCGGGCTGAGATCTATGATGCCGTCTTTTACCCGGCAGTCATCGGGGACACCCGCTGGACGGTGATTGTTGCAACACCACGAAATGAGATCCTTGCAACGCTCCAGACCTTCCAGCGCGACATGGCGGTTGTCTTCTGCATCCTTGTTGCGATCCTTATCGTATTCACCTATTACCTGGTCAGGGCCCGGGACATTGTGCGGGAGGAGGAAGAGCGCAGGGCTGCAGCGTTTGCCCTGCAGGAGAGCGAGCGGAAATACCGGTATATCCTGGAGAACATGCAGGACCTCTTCTACCGCACGGACCGGGAAAACCGCCTCATCATGGTCAGCCCCTTCGGTGTGAAACTGCTGGGATATGCATCAATGGAGGAGATGCTCGGGAAACAAATCCGAAACTTTTATGCAAACCCGGACGAGCGCGATTACATGCTGCAGGAAATTGAGAAGCACGGCTCAATCACCAATTTCGAGACGCGCCTGCTCCGGGCTGACGGCACGGCCGTGACCGTCCTTGCCAACAGCCATACCGTATACGATGACAAGGGCAACGTAATTGGGATCGAGGGGGTTATCCGGGACATCAGCGACCGGAAACTGACCGAGAATGCCCTTGTCCAGGCAACGAAAAAACTGAACCTCCTTACCACGATCACCACGAATAATATCCGGAATTCGGCCTTCACGCTCTCCGGGTATCTTGAACTGGAACAGCAGCAGACGGACGAGGCGAAGCGCCGGGAGTTCCACGATAAGGAAGCAGCCCTGCTCAGCCAGATTAATGCATGGCTCACGGTAGCAAAGAGTTACCAGGACCTCGGGCTGAACCCCCCGCGATGGCACCCGGTATCCACCACGTTCATCCTTGCGGTTTCCCACCTTGAATGGCCGGACACCATCACACGCAGGGTCGATGCTGAAGGTATTGAGGTCTATGCTGATCCCCTGCTTGAGACCGTCTTTTTCAACCTTGCCGAGAATGTTATCCGGCACGCGGCCACGGCCACGGTTTTTACCTTGCGATACGAGATCACTCCGCAGGGCCTGACCCTGATCATCGAGGACAATGGCAGAGGTGTTCCCGGCCCGATGAAAGCGGCAATCTTTGAGCGGGAATATACTCCGGCCCGGGGGGTCGGGCTATTCATGGCGCGGGAGATCCTCGGTATCACCGGCATCACGATCCGGGAGAATGGTACTGAAGGCAAAGGTGCCCGGTTCGAGATTGTTGTACCACCCGGGGGGTACCGGTTCACGAAAGAACAACCGTAACAGGAATTGGCGATGAGGGTACAGGAGGATGAAAAAATCAACCCGACCCCGGGTATTTTCATCATGGAGACTCGCAAATATTCTACCGGATAGTGATGATGACGACAGTCCCGATCCGGATCGGCGGCGCACTCCTCCGCCCCTGGCACCCTGCCGACGCCCGGGCACTGGCACGGTATGCAGACAATCCCCGGGTTGCAGCCGGGCTCCGCGATCTCTTTCCGAGCCCTTACACCCTTGCTGATGCAGAGCGGTTCATCTCGATGGCAATCACGACAGAAGAGAACCTGATGCTTGCCATCGAAGCTGACGGGGAAGCCTGCGGCGGAATCGGGATTCACCCGCTATCGGATGTATACCAGGGCACCGCCGAGATCGGGTACTGGCTGGCCGAACCCTTCTGGGGCAGGGGAATTATTACCGCGGCGGTCGGGGCACTTGTTCC
>JAAZNH010000183.1 GCA_012798365.1 Methanomicrobiales archaeon
TCCAGGGGGTGTGAGGTCATCCCCTGTTCTCTGGAGTGAGTGGATGCTATTCTTATTCCCTGGCCATTGATGGTCGGGGACAGGGTGTCATTATTGCAGTGTTACCAATTCCCTGTGTTCCTGTGCGGTGAGGAACCGGGGTGTGCGTGGATGTTCAACGTTCATACGGGTTTGTGGCATCGGTACAGGAACAGGGCTCCAGGCACCGGTCATCCGTGCCAGGGTGCAGGCCGGCCGGACAAACGGTCTCGCAAGGGGACAATACAGCCCCGCATCCAACATCGCAGGAGCTGCATGATCCTGTTGCCCCAGACGGAGAGACCATCATGGCGACGGACAACAGGACCAGCGAGAATCCGATGAAGATCTTTCCGGTGTTTCTGGTCATATATTCCTCGTACGGTTTTTCATGGGTCGGTGACACGCCGATTCAATCGTGCATCACCTGAATACTCTGTCTTTTTTTGGGACAGATAAATACCCCAAATCACCGGGGTTTGAGCCTTGAACTCCGGGGTTAAACCCCGTAACTTACGGGATGACCGAATGAGGAGGAAATATAAACTGCCATGACCTTATCTTCCAGTAGAAAACGCTAGTGGAAAATAGCAGGCAAAAGCCAGCTGCCCTGGTGGAGTGTTATGGACCCGCACGATAAATCTCCCACACTGATTGTACCGGAAGAATCCGATTCTCTTGAAGAATTGTCAGATTACCTTGATGTGCTGTCGAGCAGCGCACGGCTCCGGATCCTCAAGTTCCTCGAGAAGAAGCCCCGGGATGCCCGGGCCATCTCCAAGGAGATCGAGACCAGTTATGAAAACACAAAAAAACACCTGGACAAACTCCTGAGTATCGGGGTTATCAAAAAGGAGGCAGGTCTTGGTGCACCCACCTCGAAGGGTATCCACCCGGTCTGGCAATACTCCCTTGTGCCGGGGGGGCTGGAAGCGATCATCCGCAACCTCAGTCTCTTCTCCAATACCCGGGTCAATGTCATGGGAAGCGAGATCTCCCGGAGGCTCGACGAAGTGAGGGGGACGCTCTCAAAGGAGGTTTTAGGAAACGTCCCGGCAGCAATCGTTCTTGGCGGCCCGGATGACACGAGGGTCTTTCTCCTGCGCGGGGAACAGGTCAGTTTCGGGAGAATGGACCCCGAGAACAAGGCAGCGTTCCGGCCGGAAACCGATATGGTCTTCTCGGAAGGGTACTCTGCGGTAACCCGGGTCTCAAAACCCCATGGGCGTTTTATCCTGAAGAACAATGCCTGGTTTATCGAGGACTGCGGCAGCACTGGCGGAACCCAGGTGAATAACAAGAAGATCGAGAAGGGTGTGCCGGTCACCCTGCGGGATGGCGATCTCATTGAACTGGCCAAGGGCACCTCCGGAATCCGGCTCCTCCTGGTAATTCCCCAGAAGTCCTGACCCGGTCAGTACCTTTTTTGGGGTGCAAACCCTAAGTATGATAATTCAGGACAATCCACCTAATATCCAGTCCGCCCGCGATAGCATGATCCCGCTGCTCTCCCCTACCCGGTACCGGGTACTGCTCCTCTGTTTGCTGTGCCTGCTTGCACTCCCCGTGATGGTTGGAGCAGAGCGGGTGGTTGCCCCCACGGGTTCAGCCGAATTTGTCAGTATCCAGGATGCCATCGACTGGTCACCTTCCGGCGAGGTGATTAAGGTCGAGAGCGGGATGTACATGGAGAATGTCCGTCTTACCAAGAAGATCACCCTGATAGGGATTGACACCGGTGCGGGCGCACCGATCATCCGCCCGAACAACAAGGACCCGGCGGTTGTGATCCTTGCCGACGGGTGCACGCTTGAGGGTTTTTCCATCCAGAACAGCGAACTGGCCGCCGGAATCCGGGTCTCTTCGGGCAACAATACCCTCCAGAAAAACACCATCTCCGGAAATGCCCAGGGCATTATCGTTACCGGATCGCAAAACAACCAGATCCGCTCCAACAGCATCACCACCAGTACCAAGACCGGTATCCTTCTCGAACGCTCGGTGGAAAATCTCATCGAGAATAACAACCTGGAAAAAAATACTATCGGCATCACAGTGGATGAGTATTCCCTCTCAAACCAGGTGTACCGGAACAATTTCCAGAATACCCAGAATGTGGTCTCAAAGAGCGCAACATCTGTATGGAATTCGCCGCTCCCATTTACCTACACATACCTTGGCAGCCAGAAAACCAGCCGTATGGGCAATTACTGGAGCGATTACCTGGGTAAGGATGGAGACGGGGATGGAATTGGTGACATACCGTATGTCATCACCATCGGTGCCAACCGGAAGGCGGTCCTTGAATCAGACCAGAACATTGTTGATGCCTATCCCCTGATGGACCCCAAGGAGCACTTCACCAAGGTTGTGCCTGCTGATGGCGTTGCCCCGCTCCCGTCCGGGCAGAAGACTCCCCAGCAGCCCCAGCCTTCTCTGCAAATCCCGACCAGGACCCCGGTCCCCTCCCCCCCGACCCAGGGGCCCCCTTCAATCCCTCCCGGGCTTCTTCCCGCAGGGATCACCCCGCTTGTTGCCGGGATTGTCCTGGCAGGCATCGTTATCGCAGGTGCCGGCGGGTATTATCTGGTAAAACGGCGGCGTGCTGCAGCGGGCAGTCCTCCCGGACCTGACGAGGAGCCTCCCCTGGCGGCAGATGCGGGGGAGGATTCCGGCTCGCATGTTGTGACCAAGGCCACGTCGGCATTGAAAAATGCCGTGCAGAAGACCCGCTCCCTCATGACAATCCCCTCCCTCCGGACGGTCCTCACTGACCAGGAGGACACCGGGCCCAAACCCTCGGTAACCGATCACCAGAATTATTTCCCGCGGGAACTGGAGAACAAGTATACCGACATCACGTTCGTCGGCCGTGGGGGCATCGCCTGGGTCTTCTCCGCGCTCCGGAAGACTGATGGGACCAAGGTGGCGGTCAAGATCCCGATCAGCTTTGACGAAGTTACCGGGAAATGCTTCCTTAACGAGATTGCAGCATGGGAGACCCTGCGTCACGATAATATCGTTGAGGTGACCGCCGTTAACATCCTGCCGGTGCCGTACGTGGAGATGGAGTTTGTCCCGGGCTCGCTCGAAGCGCTGGATAAACCCTTGCCGGTCTGGAAAGCCGTGCACCTCATCACCGGTGTTGTTGACGGCCTCCGGTATGCCCACGAGCATGGGTTCATCCACCGGGACATCAAGCCACACAACATCCTCCTGACTGACGATATGGTGCCCAAGATCACGGACTGGGGGATGAGCAAGGTGCTGGCAGCAGATGTGAAAAAGTCAAGCGTGGCCGGCTTCTCCCTCTCCTATGCAGCCCCGGAACAGGTCTCCCCCTCGGAATTCGGCCGCACGGGTGAACGCACCGATATCTACCAGCTCGGCGTGGTCTTCTATGAACTGGTGACCGGGTCGATCCCGTTTGGCGGGGA
>JAAZNH010000184.1 GCA_012798365.1 Methanomicrobiales archaeon
GAACGGGGGCATCTTCCCGTCCAGTGCCCGGCAGTTGATCCCGTTCCAGACTGCGGCAAGGATGAAGGCCGAGAAGAATACCGTCGTGATCTCCTGCGGCGTCGAGCCTCCGATGAACCCGGTGGCGATCTGGAGCAGGCCCGCTATGATGAGGAACCCGGCCGTAACAATGATGGAGAGCCACATGAACGGGGTGATGATCGTTGCGTCCTGCGACACGGGTCGGTGGTTCATCAGGCCGGCATGCGGTGCTTCCGAGCAGAGGGCAAACGCGGCAAGGGTGTCCATGATGATATTGATCCAGAGGATCTGGATGATGGTGAAGGGCTCCGGGTAGCCCAGGAGCGGGGCAAGGAACACGAGGATACAGGCGCAGAAGTTGATGGTGAGCTGGAAGAGGATGAAGCGCTGGATGTTCTCGTACAGCGACCTGCCCCACCAGACAGCGCTCGTGATCGAGGCAAAGGAGTCATCCAGCAGGATGATGTCGCTTGCCTCCCTCGCAACCTCGGTTCCGGCAATCCCCATGGCAAGGCCGACATTGCCGTGCTTGAGGGCAGGGGCATCATTGGTGCCGTCCCCGGTAACCGCTACCACATCGCCATTTTTCTGGAGTGCCTGGACAAGGAGGAGCTTGTCCATGGGTTCGGCCCGGGCCATGACATCCAGCGTCTTTGCCACAATGACCTGTTCCTCGGGCGGGAGTGCCCGGAAGTCCGGGCCGGTGATGACTGTGCCGCTCTGGAGGATCCCCGCCTCACGGGAAATGGCCCGTGCAGTCTCCGGGTTGTCGCCGGTCACCATCCGGACTTTGATGCCGGCCTGCTGGCAGGTGGCAACCGATTCCGGGATATTATCGCGGAGATGGTCCCGGATGCCGACAAACCCGTCCCAGGTAAGGCCGGTCTCGGCATCGTCATTGTCCCGGATCTCCTTGTGGGCAAAGGCAAGGGTCCGCATGGCCCGGGATGCCAGTTCGCTGACGCCGGAGAGGTCCGGTGCGGTGGTGCAGAGGCCGGCAAGGATCTCCGGGGCACCTTTTACGAGCAGGTAGTATCTCCCATCCAGGTGGACAACGGTTGACATCCGCTTGCGGTTGCCATCAAAGAGGTACTGTTTTGTGATATGGTGTTCGGCACGGAGCTGCCGGTAGTCATATCCGGCCTCGCGGAGCCAGCGCAGGAGTGCGCCCTCGGTTGAGTTGCCGATAACAATAACTTTCCCCTCACGCTCTTCGAGATGAGCAGTGCCGTTTAAGGCGGCATTGAGCGTGATCCATTCTGCCGGTTGGGCGGGTACTGTATCCGGCACAACCGGTTTTCCTTTCGGTGCTGCGACCACTTCCATCTGGTTTTTCGTCAGGGTCCCGGTCTTGTCAGTGCAGATTGTTGTGGCAGACCCGATCGTCTCGCAGGCAATCAGCCGCCGTACCAGGCAGTTGGCCCGGGTCATCTTACGCATGGCAAGCGAGATGGAGAGGGCGACACTCATGGGAAGGCCCTCGGGTACCGCGGCAACGATGATGACCACCGCGAGCATGAAGTAGTGGAGGACGTTGTTGACCGTGTCAAGGTTGAGACCGGTTACTTCGCCCGTCACCATGCCCTTGATAAAGAGCGAGGCGCAGATAAGGATGGCCATCGCGTACCCGAACTTACTGATGACCCCGGCAAGCGTTTCGAGTTTCTGCTCTAGAGGCGTCTCGGTAGCATGATCGATCCCAAGGGATGCAGCGATTAGGCCCATCTGGGCCGAATCCCCGACCGCAGCAGCGTACATCTGGCCTTTTCCTGCTGTGATAAAGGATCCCTTGAGAACCCGGGCCCCGGTCCCTTTCGCTTCCGGTTCGGTCTCACCGGTAAATGCGGATTCGTCGGCATACATGTCGTCGGAGGATGAGACCCAGCCATCGGCCGGAACCGCATCGCCGGCTTCGAGCAGGATCAGGTCCCCGACCACGATATCGCGGGACGGGACGGATGTGGCATTCCCGTCGCGGATTACCTTGATGGCAACATCGTCGCGGTGAGCGTTGAGGACATCGAACTCCCGGCTGCTCCGGTACTCGTTGAAGAAGGCAATGCCCGTTGCGAGCAGGACTGCGACAATGATACCGATGGTGTCAAGCAGTCCTTCACCCTGGACAACCGCAACAACCGTTGAGATGGCGACTGCGAGCAGCAGGATCCTTATGATCGGGTCATCGAATTTTTCCAGGTACTGCTTCCAGAGGGGCTCGCGCACCGGGGGGGTCATGGCATTGGCGCCATACTGCGCCCGCATATCCGCAACGCGGGAGGACGGGAGGCCGGACGCGCCGGTCATCTTCTGTATCTCTTCAAAGGGGATCATGGGAGTATCTTTCATGCAATCGACCCGGATCTACCGTGGCTTTTTCCTTACAACGTTGTCGGGGCAGGCAATAGGTATTGTGTTGTGGCATGTGGTCAGGCCAAAGAAACTTCATCCCAATCCGGGAGAGATTCAGGATACCTCAAGCGGGGAATTCTCCATTCAGGGCCGCGGGGAATGACGAATGCTTCCCAGGCACCGCTGCGGGAAGGGGGAGAAATCCGGGCCGGGTGTCAGATGCGCCCGGTTGCCCGGAGCCAGAGCCCGGTGCCGGTATATGCCGCAAGGAGAACGACGAGGACGAGGGCTGCCTGCGCTACCGGCTCCCAGTTCCCGGTCCGGAACGCATCCCAGACCCCGGCAATTCCCCATGCAATGCCGCCGAGGATGAGGAGGGCGGTAATCACAAGGCCGAGAATTCCTGCTGCCCCAACGGCTACGAGTTCATCCATGGTTTTTTGCCTCCCCGGTGCGCTCCTCTCGCTTCATCCCGGATCCTTTGGTTGTCCCGTTCATAGACACTGTCCTCAGCATTCCAGGTATCCTGCCAGCAGTTCGTCATAGAGCCGGGCCACGTTCGTTCCTGTATCGGGCATAGCCGGAAAACCGGTATAGGATCCGGCTGTTTCCAGTGTGGCGAGCAGGTCGGGCCGGTACTGGCTTGTCGAGGGGAACCAGCCCTGTTTCCGGTAATACCAGGAGAGGTATTCCTGCTCGGTCTGGCCCGGCGTGGGAATGAAGAGGGCATGCTGTTTTTTCAGCTCGGCCAGTTCCATCATGGAAGTGTATCCCGACCGGCAGATGATGCACTTTGCCCGGTTCATCAGCTCCTGCTTCTCCTCCGTTGTCGCATAGCTGATGGTCCTGCACCGGCCTGATGTAGTGGTGCGGGAAGCGCCGTTCGGGCTCCCCAGCAGGACAACGGAAGACCCTTCCAGTTCCTGCACCTTTGGCAGGAGGATCTTCTCCAGCTGCGTGCGCTGGGGTTCCGGGCCCGAGATGAGGACAAGGTAATCAAGGTCCTCTGTCACATCCTGTTTTTGGGTGCTGGTCAGGATCCCGGCATAGTATGCCCGCGACCGGATGGCTTCTGTGTCTGCCCGCGAGAGTTTGCCGGCGAGTGCATTTGGTCCCGGGGGGTTGTCCGGCACGATGACCCGGTCGTACTTGCTGTACAGGTACCCGTTGAGCTGCACAGCTGCAAGCTCAAACGGCCATGCCGCAAAGGGCAGGTGGTAGTGAAGCTGGTGGGTGATGAAGATCGAGGGGACCTTATCAGAAAAGACCCCGAGCCGGTTATCGCTGATGATCAGGTCGAATTGGTGCTCATCTGCGATCTTTTGAATTCTCCGGCGCTCCTCGGCAAACGCTTTGAGCATCAGCGGGAGGAAGAGGACGAATTTGGGCAGGAAAAACCTGCTGTTGCTGTAGGGTGTGGGATAATCGGGGAAGTCAAGCGATGTGCAGTCCGGAAACTCCTGTTCAAGGGCTGCACGGGCATTCCCGCAGGCTGCAATGGTGACGTCATGGCCTTTCTCCCGCAGCTTCCGGATCAGGGGCATGTCCCTTGTTGCATGCCCAAGACCCCAGTTCAGCGGTGAGACCAGTACGTGTGCCATGAAAACTCCGGTAGGTAATGATAACTTCAATGGCAGGGGTATTGAATGATTCGTCTTGCAATCGCGCCCGCCCTCCTGTCCCGGGCGAATGCATAAATCCTGTCCCGGCGATGTTGTACAAAATGGGCGACACACCACATCCCCAGGGACTGCGCCACCCCCTGCGGCGGCTGATCCGGTTCGAGGCCTATGGTATCCTCTTCCTCCTCGCCGGCCTCTTCGGGGCCCTCCTCGCCACAACGGCCTTTGACAGTACCCTTGTTATCCTGCTCATCTTTATCGCGGCCTCATCGGCGTTTGGTTTCGTCATCAACGATATCTCGGATATCGCCCTTGATTCCCGTGCGCAGAAACCCCGCAACCCCCTTGCCGATGGTTCGCTCAGTTGCCGGACGGCAAAAGTCATCAGTGCGCTCCTGCTTGCCATCTCGGTCGGGTGCATGGCCCTCCTTCCCCCGCACCTTCTGGGTCTGGAACTTGCCGTGCTCTTTGTCTTCATCACGTACTCGTTCTGGATCGAGGTCAAGAATATCGCGGTGCTGGACCTCATCTACCATGCCCTCTTTCCCGCCCTGTACGGCTGGCTGGGTTTTGTCCTGTTCCACCCGCTCGACCTGACCGGGATCGTCTACGTCATCCTGCTGGGTATCTTCGGCGCTGTTGGCGAGCTGGGCAACGAGATCCGCGACCTTGAGAAAGACCGGCTCGAGCGGAAGAACACTGTTGTCGTGATCGGTGAACGCCCGGCCTTCATTCTGACCATCAGCCTGCTGGTTGCGGCTCTTGTGATCATCGCCGTGTACGCGCTGCTGCAGCCGGGCTTTCTCTGGCTCCTCCCGTTTGTCCCGTTTGGTGCGTTCCTCGTCCAGCCGGTGGTCCTGGCCATGCATGACCACGAGTATCGCGCCCGGTTCGTGGATAGTATCAATTTCCGGGCCATCATCCTTGCAGCGGCGATGCTCCTTGTGTACGGGTTCTGCCGCATGAACGGCTGGTGCTGATCCGCTCACGTCTCCGGCCGGTGGATCCTGCCGGTTCAGGGATGTTTTTGTGCGGTAACCGTGATTATACCCTCACGTATTTCGTGCTGGAGTATCTGGAACCCCGCGTCTTCCAGAATGCCGGTAAGTACCCCCGGGGCAATCCGGATCTTACGGTATGTACTGGCAACCCGTTCCCATGTGCCGGATTCTTGGGTGTAGAGGATATCGGTTACCGTGACGCGTACGGGCCCGTAATCGAGGCGGCAGAGGAAGATCTTCCGGTTATCACTCCTGACCGGGATTACTACCGTTCCACCTTCGGGTCCGGCAGAATAATCGCGGCAGGCGATGATGAGGGACCCCCCGGGCAGGAGTTCGGCGGCACACCGCTGAATAAGTGCCTGCACCGCTTCCCCGTCCGGCAGGTGCGTCAGGGTATCCCCCATACAGGTTATGAGTTCCGGGCCCGCACCTGCCCATTTCTCAAATGCCCGGATATCTGCCTGGACCGGGCGGATGGGAAGGGTTCCTGCCTGTTCTGCCAGGATATCCAGCATGGGCCGGCAGAAATCCACAGCTATGACGGAGTAGCCGGCCATGGCAAGCGGGATGGACTGGAAACCGCATCCTGCACCGAGATCGATGGCAATCCCTCCTGCCGTGGGGGTAAGGGAACGGGCCGCAAAGAAGGTGCGGTTTTGTGCAAGATTCCTCTCAAACCCCCCGGCCATCCAGAGATAGTTGTGGGCAAGCAGGGTATTGTAATGCCCGAGGGTGGATGGATCGGACCCGTTCATTTCAGGAACCCGGGGTCATGTACAGGAGCCGGATATTCTTCAGTTCGTCGTTCTGGTACCGGGGGACCGATTCCAGCGTGAACGCAAGCGTGTTGATATTCTCTGCCCCGACAAGCTCCCAGGTCATGGCCCGGGGAAGGAGGATCTCCCGTGCACTCTCGTTGATATACAGGAGGTGGTCCCCGTTCTTCTGGCGCATGACCAGCAGGTTGAGGTACCCGTCCTGGTCCCGGCCGGTCTTGTCCGATGCATGGTATGCTACCGACGGGTCGAAGGTGCAGGTGAGGAATCCGTCATCAGCAAAACGGCTGGTGTTGAGGATGGCATGGGCCTGCTCCCGTCCTGCCACGCGATAGAGGACGAGTTCTTCGGTAATGGTTGAGATGCCGATCGCTGCATCGGCATCCCTTACCAGGGTTTTTATCCGGGCTGCCTCTGCGGGATCGGTGCGGGCACGGAACGATTCCCACCGGAGGTAGTTATTGATGCTCTCAGCAGACCGTGCGTTTGAGAGATTACTGATCGCAAGAGCGGCTGCAGGCTGGGCAGTCGGGACGGAAAAGACAGGAAGCGTCCTGGGCCGGGTGATGGTGATCTTTTTTGATGCAATTGCGACGGGGTGCACGGGGTGTGGTCCCGCAGGTGTCGTCACGGTCTCCTGTGGTGTTACCGAATTCACGGGCAATGATTCAGCCCGGTTCTCCGCCACCTCACCGGTACCTGCCGTCAGGCATCCCGCACAGATCAGCGCTGTTGCTAGGAGGAGAACGGGAAGCCAGCCGGTGCAGCGGGGCCCGGCGGGATGGGTTTTATCTGGAATACCTGCCACGGGTTATGCTGTATTCCGGTTCGTTGCGGCTCCTAAAAAGAATTCCATTTCTCCTGCGCGTTCTTTTTGCGATAGCAGCCGGAAGGTGCCCTGCAGGTACAGGTATAATACGTTCCGGCGACCATGAATAATCAGCATGGCGACCGAACCCGACTTCCGGTACAAACAATGCCTGATCATCAGGAACGATGTCAAGATGAGCTGCGGCAAACGGTGTGCCCAGGCAGCCCACGCCGCGATCGGGGCATACAACGGCGCCGACAAGGCACTCCAGAAAGCCTGGATGCAGGAAGGCCAGAAGAAGGTCGTCCTCAAGGCAAACGATGAGCGGACGCTCTTTGAGCTCAAGGTGCTTGCCGAACGGGCCGGCATCTCCACGTCCCTCATCCAGGACGCCGGGATGACCGAGATCCCGCCGGGCACGATCACCGCGCTCGGCCTGGGCCCGGCAAAGAGCGAGGACCTTGACAAAATTACCGGGAACCTTACCCTGTTATGAGAAAGAGTACATTTCCCCTCGAGATCGAGCTCGGGATGCGGTACTATGCAAGCGATGCGGAAGGGATTGGCGGGAGGCTCCGGTCGGTGCCGGAGGACTTCCGGGTTGATGAGATCCCCCTTGAGGGGAAAGGCGGCACGACCGGGCCGTTTTTGATCTGCCGCCTGACCAAGACCAACTGGGAACTCCAGCATGCGGTCAAGGAGCTCGCAAAGCGCCTTGGGATCAGCCACCGGCGCATCGGCTGGGCCGGCACCAAGGACCGGAATGCCATTACCCGGCAGTGGATCTCCATTTACAATGTCACTCCTGAACAGGTCGCAGGGGTCTATCTCAAGGATATCACCCTTGAAGTCCTCCATTCGTCCAACGAGGCGCTGGCACTGGGAGACCTGCTTGGCAACAGGTTTGAGATCCGGATCCGGGACACGGTATGCCCGGACCTGCCCGCCCGCGTGGCGGAGATCAGCAGCACCATCTCTGAAGGAATCCCGAATTATTTTGGCATCCAGCGGTTCGGGGCTATCCGCCCGGTCACCCACCGGGTTGGCGAGTGGATCCTGCGGGGCGACTATGAGCAGGCGGTCATGGCGTACATCGGTATGGAATTTCCCGGAGAACCGGAACATGTTGCGGCGATCCGGGCAGCATACCGCGATACAAAAGATCCCAGGGCCACCCTGCATAACCTGCCGGTCCAGATGAACTACGAGCGGGCCATGCTCCATCACCTGTACACGCACCCGGGTGACTATGCCGGTGCCCTGCAGGAACTCCCGCCCAAGCTCCTCTCGATGTTCGTCTCCGCGTACCAGTCCTACATCTTCAACTGTGCACTGAGCCGGCGGTTCGATGACGGCCATACTCTTTGCGATCCGCTCCCCGGAGACCGGCTCATCTTTGCAAACGGGAGGACGGACACCGCGACTGCAGCAGGTCTTCCTGCGGTGGCGATTCATATCCGGCGGAACCGGTGCAGCATCGCGCTTTTCATGCCCGGCAAGGAACAGCCGGGGACTGCTCATGCCACGGATGCGGTCACTGCGGCTCTGCTTGAGGAGGCGAAGATCACCCCGGAGGATTTCAGCCGTGCCTCAGCCTTTGTCCACACAAAATTCGACGGGGCCTACCGCCCAATCGCCCTGAAAACCCCTGTCGGGTCCGCTATTGAAGGTACCGCCCTTGACCTGAAGTTCACCCTGCCC
>JAAZNH010000185.1 GCA_012798365.1 Methanomicrobiales archaeon
GACGGTTTCTTCTCGGACGTGTTCACGATGACGATCCCGCCCTGCTTCACCCCCTGGAAGACGTTGACATCCTTGATGAGCGTGCTGTCCTGGACAATAATATAGTCCGGCTCATACACCTGGCTCCGTTTACGGATCTTCTTGTTGTCAAACCGGACAAATGCCTGCACCGGCGCGCCGCGCCGTTCAACACCAAATGCCGGGAATGCCTGGGCAAAGACGCCGCCTTCAAACGCGGCGACTGCAATCAGTTCGGCAGCAGTGACTGACCCCTGGCCACCCCTGCCGTGGATACGTAGTTCTCGCACAAAAAATCCCTAATAATCTTACATGATAAATCAATATAAATCTAGAGATCCACATCGAGCCCAAGGATCTCTTTTGTGCCGGAAAATACATCGCGGGCAATTTTTACCAGGCCGCGGGAAGCGCACCATTCATCGTACACGGCCACATCGCAGCCTAAAAGACCATTCACTTCCGGTGCAATGACCGGCGCGAGACTACCGGCCAGCGCGATCTTTGCGCGGGGATTGAGGAGCCGGAGTGCAGCGCATTCCATGGCCGAGAACATGGCAACCGTGCGCATGCGTTCTCCTTCCGGGACGGAAAAATCCACGCCCGCATGCTGGAATGCCTCATTGGCCGTCCACTTCCCTTCATCCACTTTCCGGATCGCGTCCACATCCAGTGCGCCATGCTTCGATCCCGGCGCAAAGACGCAGGCATCGAATGCCCCCACAAGTTTTCCTTCGGAGACAAGCAGCGTTACCGTGTTGGAACTCACATCCGAGACAATGAAATCCGGGCCCAGGGCAACCGTGACTTCATACGCGATACCGATCTTCTCGGGACTGGTCTGGTGCGAGTACGCCTTGAAGCGCGGATCGGTAGGTGATCCCCGGTGCAGACCGGGCATGACAACCGCCGGAATTCCGCTTGCTGCAACTTCATCATAGACCCGGGTCCCGCCTCCAATGTGCTTACCGGCACCCTCGCGGCTGACAAGGCCGCGGTTTCTGACTTTTTTAATATCCGTGATCGCAGCGATGTTGTCGCCCATTGAATAACAGAGTGCGATCCCCTCAATCTCGTCAACCGGGCAGATGCGGGAGAGGTCTGCGATTTTAAAATCCTTTGCAGCTTCGCGCGAGATCCGGAACTCGCCCGTGTCACCGGCGAACCGCATCGCGGATGTGCCGTGGTCAATCCCGATGAACATACCAGTAATCCTATAGGATGGATGACATATTAGGTAGTGATGTTTGATGTGGTGACGGGCGGTGCCGGTTTCATCGGCTCGCATCTGGTAGATTCCCTGGTCAGCCAGGGAAAGCAAGTAGTAGTCATTGATTCTCTTGTGGCCGGAAAAAAAGCAACCATTGCCGGCCACATTTCTTCCGGTAAAGTCCGGCTGGTTGAAAAAGATCTTCTCAAAGACGGCTGGCAGGATTCCCTGAACGGCGCAGCACGTGTCTGGCACCTTGCAGCGGATCCGGATGTACGGCAGAGCGCGATGACACCGGACCCCACGTTCAATAATAATATCGTTGCCACGTACCGCGTTCTCGAAGCAATGCGTCTCCAGAATGTCCCCGAACTGGTATTCACCTCCACATCAACCGTGTACGGGAATGCGATGATCATTCCGACGCCCGAGAACTATGCACCCTTCGAGCCGGTATCCGTTTATGGCGCAAGTAAGCTTGCCTGCGAGGCCATCATCTCCGCATACTGCCATTCCTTTGGCATGAAATCCTGGCAGTTCCGGTTTGCTAACATCATCGGCGCCCGGAGCGGTCATGGTGTTATTACCGATTTTGTCCGGAAACTCCGGGAAAATCCCGGCGAGCTTGAGATCCTTGGCGACGGGAAACAGACCAAATCATACCTTGAGATTCACGAATGCGTTGACTGTATGCATTTTGCTATTGCCCATTCCCGGGAGCCGGTCAATATTTTCAACATCGGTTCAGAAGACTGGATTGATGTGAAGACACTTGCCGATATCGTGGTTGAAGAGATGCAGCTCAAAGGCGTAAACTACCGGTTCACCGGTGGGGCCCTTGGCTGGGTTGGCGACGTGCCAAAGATGCAGCTCGGCATCGATCGCTTAAAGGCCCTTGGCTGGAAACCGCAGAAAGGTTCACGGGAAAGCATCCGCATCGCTGCACGGGCCGCTGTGCACGGAGAATAACATGAAATATATCGTGATCCTCGGCGATGGGATGGCTGATGAGCCGCTCGAAGATCTGGGCAACAAGACTCCTCTTGAGTATGCAAAAACGCCGAACATGGACAGGATGGCCCGGGAGGAATCCAGCGGCATGCTACGGACTGTTCCCGATGGCTACGAAGCCGGAAGCGATATTGCCAACATGGCCGTGCTCGGCTACGCACCCGAGAAATATTACACCGGCCGCGGGCCGCTCGAAGCGCTGAGCATGGGAGTAGATCTTGGACCGGATGATGTTGCATACCGGTGCAACCTTGTCACGGTTGATGACAACACGATGATCGACTTCTCGGCCGGTCACATTACAAGCGAAGAAGGAGCAAAGCTCTTTTCTTCACTGCAGAAAGCCGCACCCGAAGTTATGTTCCACGCCGGTGTGAGTTACCGCAACCTTCTCGTGGTCAGTGGCGGCAAAGGTGCTGCAACCACGCCGCCGCATGACATTGTCGGCCAGGGGATCTCCCCGTTCCTGCCCAAGGGGCCGGATGCGGAGCTCCTCATGCAGTGCATGGAGAAGAGCCGGCATCTCTTTGACAAACACCCGGTCAACCATGCCCGGATCCAGGCCGGCAAACGGCCGGCAACCCGGATCTGGCCGTGGAGCGGTGGGCTCAAACCGGCCTTCCCCCTCTTTGAGAAAAAGTACGGGAAGAAAGCCGGCATCATTTCTGCCGTTGACCTCCTCAACGGGATCGGCCGGTGCGCCGGCATGGAAGTGATCCCCGTCCCGGGTGCAACCGGGTATCTTGATACAGACTATGCTGCAAAAGCCCGGTACGCGCTCGACGCGATCAAACGCCTTGACTTTGTCTATGTCCATATCGAAGCACCGGACGAGGCCGGGCACATGGGAAGCGTTGAGGAGAAAGTAAAAGCGATCGAGCGCGTCGATGGCGTTGTGGGAACGATCCTAGACGGATTTGATGGTGTTGTCGCGGTCCTGCCCGATCACCCGACACCCATCCGGATCAAGACACATTCCCGTGATCCGGTCCCGTTCGTTGTCCGGGGCAAGGGAACGGATGAAGTCACGCACTACTCTGAATCCGCGGCAAAGAGCGGCGGGTTTGGCATCCGGAATGCAACGGAATTCTTAGATCTGCTCTTTGGAGAATCCTGATCCGTTTTTTTAAACCTGGCAAAAGGAAAAGGCGGCATCAGACCCCTGCTTCATCATGCATCAGTGGGGGTAACTTTCATCACGTGCCGCGGATCAATGATGAGCCCACAATCCTATTAATTCTTTTATGAACCGGGTTTCCGGTTCAAGCGTTTCCGGCACGAAAAAGAAAAAAAACATTCTGTGTTTCAACCACAATAGAACAGGTCCAATTGACAACGCATTAATAACTCCGCTCCCATAAAAAATCATATCCATGAAGCGGCAGAAATCTTCGGAAACGGTCGAATCACGGCCGAAAAAAGATCGGATCCTGTTTTTTGACATTGTCCGGATTCTCTGTATCGCCTTCATTGTCTACGACCACTCCCAGTTCCGCCTCATCCCGGATTTCAACCAGCTCTTCTTTGCAAGCGGCAACATCTTCTTTAATATCTACACTGCCGGGCTTGCCGGCGATGCCGTATATGGCATGATCTTCATCAGCGGTGCCGTGCTGGAGTATAATTATGCCGGCCTCGAGAAACTCCATGGCTATGCGCAATTCCTCTTCCGCCGGTTTGTCCGGCTTTACCCGGCCTTCTGGATGAGCCTTGTTGTCAGCCTGATCTGCTTCCCGCTCCTCTGGCAGAACGGGCTCATTGACGTCCTCTTTGAGTTCACCGGCTTTTTCATTGTGCTGGGCCAGGGTCCCGGGTACATCAACCTCATGGGCTGGTTCATTGCAGCAATTGTCTCCTTGTATATTCTCTTCCCCTGGTTCTCTCAGGTCATGCGGAAGTACGGCTTTCCGGCTCTTGTGGGTTTTCTTGTGATCAGCTGGGGTCTGCGTTTCCTCCTCACCACGTATAACCTTGGTCCCGTCGAACTCTTCTGGCGCTGGTTCCCGCTGTGCAATGCATTTGAGTTCTGTCTTGGGATCTATCTTGTCCAGGCCGGACTGTACCCTAAAACACCGACAAGATCCCCGGTTGTGAGGGAGCTCTCCGACATGAGTTATTACGTCTTCATCTTCCATATCGTAGTCATTGATATCTTCCTCAGCTATCTTCTGTCAACACTGGGCATGTTCGATGTGTCCCTTGTGTCCGGTAATTATCCTCTCGCTGACACGATCTGGTATATCCAGATGATGGCCGGTGTTCTCATCGTATCCTACCTCGTGATGAAGATCGACTCCCGGCTCCAGAAATGGATCCTGCAGCAGGATACCGTCAGAAGATTCCTGCGTTCCTGATTTTTCCCCGTATATTTTGGGGGAATTGTTGTTTGGTCTGGGTTGTTGTACTTCGTTGTCCCTGGAAAATTTTGGTTTTTCTTCTTTTGTATCTGAATATTTTAAGCGGGACTATTAAGCGGGACTAAGCGGTGAATAGATGACATTTTACATTTTGCATTTTATGGCAGTTTCGTATTCCAATCAAATTATTAGCGATGCGGTTGACGTGTACTGCAATGAAGAAGAACCTGCTGATGTGGGATGAATCGCTCTTCCGTGACCCGGATGTGCTGGAGATCGACTATGTTCCCGAGCAGTTCGAGTTCCGCGATACCCAGATGCGGGACCTCGCGTTCCAGATCCGTCCCGGCATCCGGGGAGGCCGGCCGCTCAATACCGTCTGTAAAGGCCTTCCCGGTACCGGAAAGACCACGAGCATCAGGAAACTCTTCGAGGAGATCGAAGAGACGACAAAGAAGCTCGTCCCGGTCTACATCAACTGCCAGATCGATAATACGAAGTTTGCCATCGTCTCGCAGATTTACAAGAAACTCTCCGGTCATCTCCCGCCTTCCTCAGGAACATCGTTCAAGCAGGTCTTCGATGCGATTGCACGCATCCTGATCAAGGACGATATTGTTCTTCTGGTCACGCTCGATGATGCAAACTACCTGCTGTACGAGAACGAGATCAACAAGGTCCTCTATACGCTCCTCCGGTCCCATGAGACGTACGAAGGGACCCGCATCGGCGTTATCGTGATCATCAGCGACATGGATGTTGATCTTTCCCGGGCGGTCGATGCCCGGGTTGCCTCGGTCTTCCGGCCAACAGAGATCTACTTCGCACCTTATACGGATGCTGAGATCCGCGAGATCATGAAAGTCCGTGTAACGCAGGGTCTCTTCTCGGGTGTTCTGTCAGATGAGCTGCTTGACCTTGTTGTGGAGCAGACCCAGAACAGCGGGGACCTCCGCGTGGGTATCGACCTGCTGAAACGTGCAACCCTTTCGGCGGAGCGGGCCGCCCGGCGCAGCATTGAACGCGAAGATATCTGCGGCGCGTACGAGATCTCGAAGTACCTCCATCTCAACTTCACGGTGAAAACCCTCAAAGACGAGGAGCGGATCATCCTCCGGGCCCTCGCAGAACAGAGTACCAAAGAGCACGAAATGAATGCCGGTGATGTCTATAAAGCAATTAAGGAGAAGAACGCGATCGGGTACACACGGTTCTATGAGATCGTGAAAAAGATGGATGCGATGCGCCTTGTGAACCTCCAGTACCGCGAGGGCAAGGGCAGGACGCGCATCATCACGCTCCGGTACGAGCCGGAAAAAGTGCTCGGGTACCTGAGCTGATTTTTTTCTAAACGGATCGTTGTTTGGTTTTTCCAGAAATTTTCCGGGATCTATGGGAAGAATTATCGCAGCCCCCATATAATCATCGTTTTTTAAGGTAAATCCAGCCTTCAATTCAAAAATGCCCGGAGATCCCGCCGCATCTGACGCCGGGCGGTTTTCACAAATATTATCTGTTCATCCCACCCCATTTGTACTACAGGGGTTTTTCCTAATGTTAAGCGTAAACGAACTGGCACTCGAGATTTTTGACAATCTTGCCGACCTTGCCGAAGAATTCAACTGCGCGTACCATGAACTTGACAATGGCGCCCGGATTGTTGACTGCGGTGTATCCGTACGTGGCGGATATGCGGCAGGTCGTGCCTTTACCGAGATCTGCATGGGCGGACTTGGCGAAGTGAATTTCCGCATGGGAGCGATCAAAGACTTCCCGATGCCCTTCATCGATGTCAACACTGACTTCCCGGCCATCTCCTGCCTTGGAGCACAGAAGGCCGGCTGGACAGTCAAGGTTGGCAACTTCTTTGCCATGGGCAGCGGTCCCGCCCGGGCACTCTCGCTCAAGCCCAAGCACACGTTCGAAGTCATCGAGTACGAAGACGACTACGATGTTGCAGTCATCTGCCTCGAATCCGACCACCTGCCCAACGCAGAAGTCATGAACAAGATCGCCGAGGACTGCCACATTGATGTTGCAAATGTCTGTGCAGTTGTTGCCCCGACTTCTTCCATGGTCGGCTCAATCCAGGTTGCCGGCCGCTGTGTCGAGACTGCAATCTACAAGCTCAACGAACTCGGATTTGATACCAAGAAGGTCATCTCCGCAATGGGAACTGCTCCCATTCCGCCGGTCCGCGGCCCCAAGCTCGCCATGGGTGTCACCAATGATGCAACCATCTACCACGGCCGCATCAACCTGACCATGAACGCACCCGAGATCAAGGACTACCTTGACAGGATCCCAAGCAACAAGAGCAAGGGATACGGCAAGCCGTTCAACGACATCTTCAAGGAAGCCGGCTACGACTTCTACAAGATCGACACTTCGCTCTTCTCCCCCGCAGAAGTCATCATCAATGAAGTATCGAGCGGATCCGTGTACCACGTCGGCGCCGTTAATGCTGATGTCACGCTGAAGTCCTTTGGGCTCCAGTAAATTTTCACCTTTTTTCCTTTCCGGATTAACAGCCGGGTTTTTTTACAAACGATCCCTTGTGGAGATTTTGGATATTTTCCCCAGTATCCGTTGTACATTAGTCCGGGGTGTGACAATCGGAAAACCGTAAGACCCTTTCAGGAAATCCCGTGACGGGAAACGAAAAAAGGGAATGAACAATCAGCCGTCTTTCTTCACGAGCCGGATGAGGTTTTCCCTGCCTTTCCGGACTTTTACTATCATGCCGGCTTTGTGGAGATTGTTAAGCGATGCGCTTACCGTTGACCGGGGAAGCCCGAGGATCTTTACGATATCGGACTGGTACTGCTCCCCACCCTTATCAGAAAGGAAGCGGAGAATTCGGTCATCAACACTCTTTAGTTCATCCGCAGAAAGGGCGGTAACCGGCTCGTCAGGTTCTTCCTGTTCCGGCCCCGCAACGGCAATCCCCACTTTTCTCCGCGACAAGAATACGGCGCCGGCACTGATCAGGACAATGAGGATGACGATAATCAGGACCGCCGGAATAACCGGGAGCGCGTTCTTTGCAAGAACAATCCGCGGCTCACCGGGGGCAAACGACCGCTGGCCGTACCAGGTCAGCGTGTCCCGCTGCTGGTCCGCGGTGGGATCAACACTTATTATTGTGTAACTTTCCGGGTAGCTGATGATGAGTGTACTGTCCTTTGCAAGATACATCCCTCCGGAAAAAGCATCGCCAATCTCAAGACCCTCGCGGGTCTGTGAAAAATCTTCCCAGGTGAATGTGTAGATAACCACGCCAAATTTTCCGGTAGGTGAGAGCTGAATAACAGCACTGCCACATACATTACTGACCTGCATGGGACGCGATGCAGCTGCAGAAGCCTGGGCAGCAGACCGCTGCATTAAATCCTGCACCTGCGGCAGATAGACTGAAGGCAGATCATGCGTGTATGCTTCAAACCCTGCAACATCCGCATCGGATTCAAGAGCCGTACGGTACTCAATCTGCCAGATTGCTGAACCATCCTCATGTACGGTAATTGTGTAAGTCGTAGTATACTCCGGTGCCGGAGCTGCAGCTGACACACCGGCAGGTAAAAGCAGGAGCACGAGACCTGCGATGGCGTACCAGGTTATTCTGTTTATCGTTTTCATGGGGCACCGTGGTGTTGAATGATCATCACTCCCGCAATAAAAAAAATTCGCTTTCCGGGTTTGTGTAACACTCCGGAATTTGAGTCATGTTATTTCTTCCCGTTGCCGTTTCCTTTGTCACTGTTCCCATTACCCTTTCCGGTATCCGGGCCATTTCCCGGAGTATCCTGCCCGGCCGGCCCGGGTTCCTGGACCGGGACGGTCTGCTGCGGAGAAGCTGTTACGGAAGGCCCGGGCAAGCTCTTGCCGTTGTCTTTGTTTTCCTGCGGGCTGTTTCCATTATTGTCATTATTGGCATTCTGGTTCCCGTTCTCCCTTGCGTTTGTCTGCTGGGGAGCAACGGTCATCGTGTCATGCGGGTTTCCTTTATCATCATTCCGGGTTTGTTTTGTCTCCATGTTTCCGGAGTCTTTTCCATTCTGCGTCCAGTTCCCGTCAAGCCCCCCGATGCGGTAAGCCCTGATGATTGTCTGGTTATTCTTCGCCAGGGTCTTCTCAAACCGGTACTGTGTTTTTTCCTCAAACTTCGCTTCCAGCTGCAGGCTGTTGTTGTACGCCCGGGCAAGACCGGTGTTGTTGGGATGGGAAAGCATCAGGTCTGAAAGGACCAGCTGGTGTCTTTCATGCATTTCCTGGGCATGGACAAGACCGGTCTGGTTAGCGCCATAGTATGCAAGAGTCATCCGGGTCATGTTGACTTTCTGCCAGTACAACTCAAGGGCCTGATCTGCAGAATCTGTCCGGTTCATTTCGAGTTCGCGCCGGACTTCTGAGAGCCGGATCCTTGCATGGTTCATCTGTTTTTCAACTTTCTCGCTCTCGTTTGTGGTAAAGGATTCATCGAGATCTTCCCACGCAACCTTCAGGCCATAAAGCGGGCTGTCTGCGCCGATTGGGCCGTCATAGGGCGGGATATCTTCAGGTTCAACGATAACGGGTGTTCCATCCGGGACCGGAGTTTCTGATGGGGTGATACTATCTTCTGCTGCGACTATTCCCGTCATGCAGAGCAGTCCGATCACCATGAGGCCGGTTGCGAGTATTGTTGTGATTTTCATATCCAAACCTCCGTTTATGGCATGCTGCCACTATGCACATGGTAGGTTTTTTGAAAAAATAAGGGCCGCGAAAATCCCGTTCAATCCCGCGTGTCCATAGCACTCCCGCTTCCGCTGAGGGTGTTCAGGATTGTTCAGATGGAAAATCCGGGTCTTTTAATGCAATATTTTTTTAGGCCATGCAGCCTTTTTTTCAAGGCAGCCGGAGATTATAGATGCATATTTGCATCCCCTTCACGCGGGAAATCGATCGGAAATCAGGGGCTCCCGCATTATTTGATACGGTATTCCCGTATTTTAAAAACAGGTAACCACCAGTCTGTTTTTCCAGAATCTCCGGATAATGGAGCCGGATAAATAACCGGGTAATACGGAATTGAAAAAAAAGGTTCAGAGGAGTGCTGCAGTGATACCGAGCACACCGGACTGGATAATGACAGCAACAGCGATGATAACGCCGGCCATCTCGAGGGCGACTGCAACGTTGCCCTTCTTGAGCTCCTCGAATTCCTCGACGCCCTTGGTGAGCTTGTCAAGAATGTTCAGTGCAAGGTAGATTGCACCGACTGCAAGGGCAATGCCAAGGACCAGCTGGGCAACGGAGAGACCAATGGCGATCATTCCGTCAGCGGATAAGATACCCACACTGAGTGCCTTGCTGATACCGGCAGAGAGACCCTTGACGCCAGACTCGACAACGATTGCAATCGCAACAAAGACTGCGGCAACGATGATGCCGACCGCTACGTTTCCTTTTGCGAGTTCCTTCTCTTCATCGATATCCTTGGTGATCTTGCCAAGGACGGAGAATCCAATATACAGTGCCAGGACTGCGAAGATGATCGCAACGACCAGCTGTAAAAGACCTACAAGTGCGTTTTCAAGAAGCATGGTTATCCTCTTTTCAGTATGAGTGTAGCATTTTGCCCGTAAAAAACATTTCTGCCTGATTTAAATTGGCAGATTCTTTTTTGGGGAATAATCGGGGGTTTTCTCACGTAATGAAAGAAAATTTATTATTTTTCTCTCCAACCGGAGATCCATCCACGCGATCACCAGGTAGTGGGAAGGCACTATCACAGAATGGGTAAAAAAAGGAACTTATTCCTGCCCTCTCATTGAGAGCACGTACGGGATAATGACCAGCACCACGATAAGGATGGCCATGAACTGCAGGAAAAAGAACAACAAATCTTCCTGGCTCTTTGAGTAAAACCGCAGGTCAAAGCCAAAGGATTTGGTCCACTGGACGGTTGTTGTGTTGTCCGGATTTTTCGTGACATTTGCCCCGTTGCTGAGGCCGGCCAGCAGGGGATTTTGCACACTGAAATTCTGCGGGATCCGTACACTGACATTGTAGGGTTTTGTGTACGCAGCCTGGAGGTTATTGTCCTTGAGCGGTGCTACGTATGATATCGTGTAATTGCCTTTTGGAAATGAGATTGAGGATGAAGCGCCCCAGGGTCTGCTCCAGTTGAAAGCAGCGGGCATGTCTTCTTTTGTGAGATTGACCTCTCCGGCATTCTGGGGAACATCCTCACCCATGAATCCCATGGTGGCAAACGTATACCGTTCGGTGTCATTGATCTGGAGCACTGCACGGTACGCGGTCCCGTTCTCAAAAATGGTGTAATCTGCTGTTATTGCACCGGCAGGAGCGATGCAGGCAAGCAGGATTACAAGTGCAGTGCAGAGAGCAGCGACGGCAGGTTTGCGTCGATCTCGGTCGGGGGTTCGCATTGTTTGATCACCGTGTCAGGGTCCTTGAGGAGATGGCCGGTCACAACGCAGACAATCTTTTCATCCTTGTCGATAACTCCCATCTCGGCCAGTTTCCTTATGCCGGCAACCGAAGCAGCGGATGCTGGCTCAACGCCGATACCTTCCTTTCGTGCAAGATCGCGCTGCATGCGGAGGATCTCATCGTCGGTCACCGTCTCGGCAAGACCGCCGGTTGTCCGGATAGCCTTCAGGGCTTTTTCCGCATTGACGGGCGCCCCGATCCGGATTGCGGTTGCAATGGTCTCGGGGTTCTGGTCAGGAATTACTTCAGGCAGGTTTCCCCGGATCGCTTTTACCACCGGGCTCGATCCTGCAGCCTGGATACCGGTCATCATCGGGAGCCTGTCGACAAAACCGAGTTCCTGGAGTTCCAAAAAGCCCTTGTGGACTGCTGATATGTTACCTGCATTTCCCACCGGCAGGACGAACCGGTCAGGGACTTCCCCGAGCTGGTCAAAAGCCTCAAACCCGATGGTTTTCTGTCCTTCGAGCCGGTACGGGTTGATGGAGTTGAGGAGGTAGAGGCCGTGGGAGAGGCAGAGTTCGTGGACCATCTCGAGGGCACGGTCAAAGTTGCCCCGGATGGAGATGACTTTTGCCCCGTGCATGAGGGCCTGTGCAACTTTTCCCACGGCAACTTTCCCTGCCGGCAACAGGACGACCGAAGGGATACCGGCTTTTGCTGCATAAACGGCAAGGCTTGCGGATGTATTGCCGGTGCTTGCGCAGGCAACGCTCTTTTTCCTGAGCTGGATTGCCATCGAAACGCCAACAGTCATGCCCCGGTCCTTGAATGACCCGGACGGGTTCATACCCTCGTGCTTGGCATAGAGGTGCGGAAGTCCCATCTCTTTTCCAAGGCGTTCGAGGTGATAGAGCGGCGTTCCGCCTTCCTTGAGGGTGACCGGCGGGATGGTGACCGGCAGCAGTTCCTTGTACCGCCAGACCCCGATCGGGCGACTGTTCCAGGTTTCCCGCCGGACCTTGATGGTATCAAGCGGGTATTTGACCGCAAGCAGGTGACCGCATTTCGTGCAGTTGTAAATGATCTCGTCAGCGGGGTAGGTGGCTCCACAGTTGACGCATGCGAGATGGTACATGGCGTACTATTGTTCGTGCATGAAGATAATAGCGTTCGGTTTTTTTGCCACCGGATAGCTGGCGCGGGTTATCCCAGATCGCGATAAAGGGCGTTCCTGCGATCCCTTGCCACCGGAAATGCGGCTCTTGTGGTGTCAGCAAGCGCGGGATCGATATCCGTGAAAATGAGCTGTTCGGCATCGCCCGCCCGGCTGATGATCGTTCCACTGGGATCTGCGGCCATGGATGCACCCGCATATGTGTCAACCGGTGTTGTCCCGGTCGTATTCACCCCGATAACGTACATCTGGTTCTCGGCAGCCCGGGACGTGATAAAGATTTCCCAGTGCCGGAGCCTGACCGCTGGCCAGGCAGCCGGTACAATCACTGCCTGGACGCCGCGGGCAGCATAGGCACTGAATAATTCCGGGAACCGGAGATCATAACAGATCGCAATGCCGCATTTGAGCGATCCAACGGAAAAGATCCCGAGCTCGGTTCCTGCGGTAAAGGATTTATTCTCTTCGCCCGGGGAGAAGAGATGGATCTTAGCATAGGTTGCAAGAATTGACCCGTCCCTGCCGATCGCGATCGCGGTATTCCTGGGGCAGGGGCTGGCACGCTCACGGAGAGATCCCAGGATACAGATGTCTGCGTCGCGGGCATATTTCCTGAGCGCTGGAAGTATGCCTGAGTCGGCATCGCCAAGGTTCTGGTGCGAAGCCGGATCCCAGCCGGTGGCGAACTGTTCCGGGAAACAGATAATATCCGCCCCGCTCGCGGCTGCGTGACGGATAAAAAGGCCGGCTTTCTCAAGAGA
>JAAZNH010000186.1 GCA_012798365.1 Methanomicrobiales archaeon
AATACCATCGGGAGTCTGAAGATACTATGAAACTGGTTATTTGTGGAAAAGGCGGATGCGGGAAGAGTACCATCGTAGCATTGCTTGCGCAGCAGTATGCCCGGGCAGGAAAACGGGTGCTGGTTGTTGATACGGACGAATCAAATGCCGGCCTTCACCGGCTCCTGGGGACGGAATCACCCCATGATCTCATGGACTATTTCGGGGGAAAGAAAACCATGATGGAGGCATTCAGGGAGTCCCGGGAGAACAACACCCCCTCACCGGTTGAATGCGCAAAAACCATTGAAAATATTCCGGGCATCTACCTTGCAAGAAAGGATGCCATCCATCTTGTTGCAATCGGCAAGATCCACCAGGCCGGCGAAGGATGTGCCTGCCCGATGGGGGTTCTTGCAAAACAGTTCCTTGCCGGTCTTGAACTGGGAACCAACGATCTGGTCCTCATTGATACCGAAGCCGGGATAGAACATTTCGGACGGGGAATCGACAAGGTGTGCGACGCGATCCTCATGGTCATTGACCCCTCCTACGAATCCCTCACCCTTGCAAAGATGGTCTCAGGCATGGCAGAAAAGATCGGCGTTCCGCTTTACTATATCCTGAACAAAACAGATTCCCTCACCGGACCGACCCTCCGCAACGCAATTCAGGACAAAAACCGGATCATCGGCGAATTCCCGCAGGATGCCGGCATTCTTGCAGCCGGGCTCGATGGCCGGGAAATGCCTGCTGACCATCCGGTTGTCACAACCGTCATCCAGAGGATTGGAACGAAAAAAGCCACATCCTGAAAGACCTGAACCAAAAAAACTCACCTTTTTTCTTGGTGAACGGGGTTTTCCCAGGATGACCCCTGCGTTCGGAGAGCAGACATTTAAAAAAAACAGGAAACGGGCACAATGACAGACAGGCCGGGCGAGCCGAAAACAGGTTCCGACAAACCAGCAGATGCAATCGTTCTAACGGACTTAAAAAAACAATTCGGCGACCTCGTCGCCGTTGATAAGGTATCCTTTTCAGTAAAATCCGGCGAATTATTCGGGCTTCTGGGACCCAACGGGGCTGGGAAAACCACGATCATCAACATGCTTACAACGCTTCTTATCCCGACATCGGGAGATGCGGTAATCGCGGGCTTTGATATCAGAAAGGATCCGGACAGCGTCCGGAACAACATCGGCATAATCTTCCAGGACCCGTCCCTTGATATCGGGTTGACCGGCAGGGAGAACCTCGAGTTCCATGCAATCATGTATAACATCGAGGCAGTGGAACGCAAAAAACGGATTGCAGAAGTCCTCTCTGTCGTCCAGCTGGCCGACAAAGCTGATACGCTGGTTGAATATTATTCCGGGGGCATGAAACGCCGGCTGGAAATTGCCCGGGGCCTTCTCCATTATCCAAAAGTGTTATTTCTTGATGAGCCGACACTCGGTCTCGATGCCCAGACACGGCGGAGCATCTGGGACTATATCAGGAATCTCAACCGGGAATACCAGACAACAGTCATTCTCACTACCCACTATATGGAGGAGGCAAATTTCCTGTGTGACCGGATCGCGATCATCGATCACGGGAAGATTATTGCGTTGGATACTCCCGCTGATCTCAAGGCGGGATACCAAGGAGATGTGATCACCCTTGTTACTGAAGGTCCCGTCGACCATCTCATTGCCAGGCTTGAAGAGGTTTCCTGGGTACAGGAGATCGTTTCCGGCAATGGCTCTCTCTCGTTCACCGTACCGTGCGGGGAGGAGAATCTCCCGGAAATCTTCCACCTTGTCCACACCCTGGGTGTGACGGTCCGGTCCGTGAGCCTGCGCAAACCCAGTCTTGAGGATGTATTTATTCACCTGACCGGATCGACAATACGGGAACAGGACGGCACCCGCCGTGCTGCAATGCGGGAGAAATTCCGCAGGAGGATGATGCGATGATACGGGCAAATGTGGTCTATGTCCTCTGGATGCGCGAGATGATAAAATTCCTGCGGGCCAAATCCAGGATTGTGGGTGCAATCGCGATGCCCGTATTCATGCTGGTTTTTCTCGGGCTTGGTTTCCGCAGGGTCGAAGTTCCCGGCATTCCGATCGAAATAACGTACATTCAGTACCTGGTCCCGGGAATCCTGGGCATGACAATTCTTTTCTCATCAGCCTACACGGGGATGGGTGTTATCATGGATCGCCAGTATGGTTTTTTAAAAGAAGTTATGGTAACCCCCGCAAGCCGCATCTCGATCGTCCTGGGCATGATTGCCGGGGGGGCAACGACATCGCTGTTCCAGGCAACGATGATGATGTTGTTATCGGTATTCCTTGGATTCACCTTGCCGGGTTTGCCGGCAATCGCCGGTGCGATCATGGTAATGCTGCTGATATCCGTCATTTTCATTAACATCGGGCTGACGTTGTCATCCGTGTTGAAAGACTTTCATGGATTCAACATGATCATCAACTTCATCGTCTTTCCGTTGTTTTTACTTTCGGGTGCACTTTTTCCGGTTGCGAACCTCCCGGTCGCGGTCCGCATTTTTTCCTTTATTGATCCACTGACATATGGTGTTGATGCACTCAGGGGAATGATGATTGGCCATTCAGAATTTCCCCTCGCACTTGACATCGGAATTCTCCTTGTTCTTGCTGCCATCACTGTTTTCATGAGCGGGTACTTTTTCCAGAAAGGTGAAGCGCTCTGATCCGGATACCATGCCACATCTCCGGACGGGCACAACACAACGCACGGTCCGGGGAACACCGCGGTTTTTATACAATACCCCGTTTTTCTTGATACCACACCAGGGATCGGTTTCCGATTCACCCATGACGGTCCCGCATCACGCACTGGCCGGCTCAAGGGGCAGAGGGGATACCCGGATAAACCGGGCGGAACAGTGATTTTTTTTAGTTTTTTGTTGTTATGCCTGCCTTATCCCCTTGATCCTGGCGATCACCAGTCATCGTCCGGATTACCCGGAGCCTCACCGGAGGAGGCACCGGATGGTGAGGCTGCAGTCCCGGTGGTCACGGACATGGTAACGTCAATGAAATCGCCGGTGAGGGTGATTACATAGGTCCCTTCGCGGTAAATCCGGATTGTTTTCTCCAGGTCGGAACTATACCCGTTGCCAAACCCGTCCCGCGCAATTGCAGCTCCTGATCCATCATGGTATACAGAAACCACCGCTTTTGAGTAGACAAAAGAATTGACCCCGTCAGTGGCAGTATGATCCGGATCCGTCCACTGGGGGGTGAACGCGAGGCCGATGATGAGCGGGGCCTGCGTTACATTAATTTTCACCGCTGTGGAATTGGACCGGAGTTTAAACGACCGGGTGAACTGGGGGGTTTTTGGTACCCGAACAGGTTCTGTGGTGGACCAGTTCCCGTGATCACGATAGGGAAGACGGTAAGGATCGGGGGTCACGTACGGATACGCGCTCACCACTTCAGCGGCCAGACCGGAGTCCGCGGTATGAGGATTGGTTCCTGCAGGAGAGAGTTGTGATGGTGACACGGGAGCCCCGGCAAAAGACGTTTTCGGATCAGATAAATCCCCGGTGCTGCTGTAAATTGCTGCAGGTTCATCCCCGTCCAGCATTTTCTGGGCAGATCGTACACATCCCGCTGATGCAAGGGAAAGGAGGAGGAGGAGAAGGACCAGGCCGGTTATGCCTTTCGTGATAGTCACACGTTTTTCCATTTTCGTAATATTTCATTTTCTGTTGTTTCTAAAAAAGGCTATCGAAATTCGACAGCAGGTTCGGATGATTATGGGCACGATAAAAAAACGTTGTTCAGCGCGGCTTGCCATACGATGACACCAAAGGAAAAAGAACGCAGGAACGTCCCCCGGATCACTCATCCGGACCCCCTTCCCGGTTCAAACACGACCTCCTGCACAGGAATATGAGGAGTTCTGCCACTGGTTTAGTGCTATTTACGACCGGGATTTTCCGGCGTGAAAATCAGAGGATTTGGGGGACTTAGTGCCTCGTTTTCCCGATTTAGTGCCTCAAAAACGGGGTATTACGGCCCGACCCCTCCCCCCACCCCGGGTTCACCGTCTATAGAACATCCCTCAAAGAGGTGCGGGGGCACCGGTGTCCATGACCCTGAAAGGAATCTGATGAGCGCCCGTCCGCATATCCTTTTCCGGAACAGGAATGATGTACGGAACCACGGCCATTTCCTTAAACAGATCGCCCGGTCATCCGGTGAAGGAAAAAACACCAGCGAAACAAAACCACGACAATTGGCAATGTCCCAAACCAGAGCGGAGAGTGAGTGGAAAAACCTGAACAATCCTCCACTCGATCGGAGTGATCGAACCACGCGTCACGCGATCTGACCACCCGGGAACAGCCTTTTTGTTGTGCTCTCTCTTTTACTGCAGGAATTATCCAGGGCCAAAAAATCAGAAATTCCGGAAATCATGATACACAAAAAACGTAAATGATAACATTTTTCCCCCACGAAATTTTACTAATGTAAAGGATCGTAATACTCACGGTGAAATACCTCATGCACATACCCGACGCATTCATACCAATCTGGCAGGGCGCCATCTACTGGATCATCGCCCTGGTATTCATTGCACTTGCCCTGAAGTGGGCCCGAAATGAAATGAACGAAGAGAAACTCCCGCTCGTTGCAGTGCTCGCGGCCGGCATCTTTGCCCTGCAGTCCTTCAACCTCCCCGTCTCGATGGGGACGAGCGGCCACCTTGTCGGGGGAGCACTTGCGGCAATTATTCTTGGTTCGCCCTTCGCAGCGATCTTCATCCTCACCCTTGTGCTGATCGTCCAGGCAGTCCTGTTTGGCGATGGCGGGATCACGACCCTTGGCACCAACATCATCAACATGGGTGTCATCGGCGGTTTTGTCGGGTTCTATACCTTCAGAGGGCTCATGGGTGTATCAAAGAACATGCCCGTCTCCGTATTCTTTGCTGCATGGCTCGCGTGTCTCATCCCGGCCCTCTGCTGTGCGGTCGAAATGTTCGTTGCCGGCACCTTCCCGCTCATGGAAGGCCTCGTAGCGATGGGGATTTACCATGCAATCATCGGCGTGATTGAAGGATTTGTCACGGTTGCAGCAGTGTACCTTATCGCCACGGCCCGCCCGGACCTTATCGATTCCGGTGTTGTCGCACCGGCAGGAGCGTGAGCAGTATGATGGACAACAAGACATTCATCATCGCAGGTATCGTCATCGCACTGGCCATCGGAGGTATTGCCGTCTTCTTTGCATCCGGTGACCCGGACGGTCTCGAGAGCACCGCCCTTGTCGTGCAGGGCCAGAAGGAGCTCACCGGATCAACGCCGGAGGATGCCGAGCTTCATGAAGAGACCGACGGGCGCTTCTCCTATACCGCCCCGATGCCGGACTATGCACTTGGCGATGAGATGGGACCCACCGGGGGTATCATCGCGATCGTTGCCGGTACCTTCATCGCCTTCGTTGTCGTGATGGGCATTGCATACGGGCTGAAGAAAGCTGGAAAACCGGTAAAATAAAACCAGCATCTCTATACCTTTTTTCATCCTATAGCAGGTACTCATGCACCTGATTGAAACCCGCGAGCTATGCTACTCCTATCCTAACAGGGTGACCGCCCTTGAGAAGATCAATTTCATCGCCCCCCGCAATGCACGGATAGCGGTGATCGGGTCCAATGGTGCCGGCAAGAGCACGCTTTTCAAGCACTTCAACGGGATCTTCCGGCCAACTTCAGGCCAGGTGCTGATACGCGGTGAGCCCATCACAAAACAGAATATCAAGGAGATCCGCAAGTTCGTGGGGATCGTGTTCCAGAACCCGGACGACCAGATCTTCTCACCAACAGTTGAACAGGATGTTGCCTTCGGCCCTACCAACCTCGGGCTCGATGCCGAGACCATTCACCACCGGGTCCATGAGGCGCTCTCTGTCGTGGGAATCGAGCACCTTGCCCCCCGCGTCCCGCACCATTTGAGCGGCGGGGAAAAGAAACGGGTTGCAATCGCCGGGGTCATCGCGATGGAGCCGGAGGTGCTCGTCCTTGACGAACCAACCGCCGGGCTCGATCCCCGGGGCGTTGCCGATCTTGACAATTTCATCAATTCGCTCTCGAAAAAATACGGGATGACCGTGATCTTCTCCACCCACGATGTCGGCCTTGTTCCCGAGATTGCTGATTTCATTTATGTCATGGACAAGGGACGGATCGTTGCGCAGGGGACCGTTGACGAGATCTTCCTCCAGCCGGACATGCTCAAATCCGCACGACTCGACATACCGGTCATCCCCCGCCTGCTCAGGTCGCTCAAAGAGAACGGTGTTGAGATCTCAATGGCATACACGTATTCCGGTGCAGAGGAATCCCTCCTGCGGGCATTCGGGAAGCGGCAATGATCGAAGAACTCTTCCAGATCGAACGGGACGCGTACCGGGACAGCATCGTCCACCGCATCGATGCACGGGTGAAGATCGTCATCGCCTTTGCTGCGATCATTGCGCTCGTTGCCGTCCCGTATTCCGACCGCGATATGGTGTATACCGTGGGAGCGTTCTTCTTTGTCTTCTTCTGCCTGCTCTGGTGCTGCACGAACCTCTCGTTTGGCGTTTACCTGCGACGGATCTGGGCCATCGTCCCGCTCTGGGGGATCATCATCCTCTTCCAGGTCTTCTTCAGGAACAAATATTACACGGATTACCATGTTGTCATGAGCCTCCCGCTTGGTATCAGCATCTATGCAGAGTCCATTGAGTTTGCCACAATCCTTTTTGTCAAATTCCTGGTCTGCATCTCGTTCATCATCCTCCTCTCTTCCACGACCAAGATGCACGAGATGCTGGAAGGGGGGGCACGGATGGGCATGCCGGCAGAGTTCGCTCTTGCGCTGGGTATGATGATCCGGTACCTGTTCGTCTTCGGGTACATGTACCGGAAGGTGAACGAGACGCTTGCAACCAAGTGTTTCGATGTCTTTGACCGGCACCTGCCATACAGGTACCGGCTCCGGCAGCTCGGCTATACCATCGGGACGATGTTCATCCGCTCGTACGAGCAGGGCGAGCGGGTATACACGAGCATGCTCTGCCGGGGGTACGGGCGCGAGAGTTATCTTTTCTTTGAGAGAAAACCGCTCCGGGCCGGAGAGTGGGCATTCCTGTCGGTCTCCCTCCTTTTCATCATCACAATCCCGTTTGCGGTGTGGCTGACATCGTTCCGGCTGGTCTGAAGTCCGGCACAGCCGGGCACAATCCCAATATTTTTCATATCGCCCTTCCTACTTCCGCTCATGACAAGCCGCTTTGGTCACGGGTTCATCACAAGCATCATGCTGATTGCAGAACATTTCGGTCTCCCGCCGGAGAACGCGTGGATGGGAGTCGGCGACCATGTCGAAGGCCTTGTTGTGCCAGAACGGTTCATCGGCACCGAGATCGAAGAGCTCACTACGCTTCTTCGCAAGAAAGTGATCTGGCATTCGCCCGGCACCATGGACAAGGAGGACGCCCGCGATGTGATTTTCGTGCTGAACCGGCTCGTTGTCGCGATCGATAAGGAACTCGGGATCGCGGATGCGGAGGTCGGGGAGTTCCGGTAGCGGCCCTGATATGCCACTGCGGGAAAGCGTAAAAAATATTGTTTTTTCTGAATTCTTTTTTAGAAATTCTTTTTTGTAAGATACAAACAGAATAATTTAATTACTCCAAAAAAGAGCTCTCTATCATCAGTGCATGAGAGGGACAAATGAGACAGCAAATGATATTCCTGTTCATGGCAGCAGTCCTGGTTGCCGGTATGACAGTCATACCCGTGTCTGCAGTGGACCTGAAAAACATGACCGATGAAGAACGGGCCGCGTTCATGGACACACAACCCCGTGTCGGGATCCTGTCAGACCTTGACCCGGCCCATCTGCCCCCCGGCTGGGATACACCCTGCTCCGGGGAATGCATCCCGATAATCATGATCTTTTCCCCGGGCGACAAGATCCGGTTCCATGGCGAGAACACTGCCTCAGGCACAACATACCTGTTCCTCTCCGGACCCGGTCTGGACGAGAAAGGCGCCCAGATCCAGAAACCGGATCCCGCAAACTCACCGGTTGAAAGCGGAAACCCGGCCACGTTTGCGCAGGCTGATGTGGGTAGTGATCATACATGGTCATGGACCTGGGACACAACCGGCATGGTCCTGAAAGACGGGACGTATGAGGTCCTTGCAGCATCCCACCCGAACGGGTTTGATACGGGCCAGGCAGTCACGGCCCGGGGGTATTTCAAAATCATGATAAAAAACTCCCCCGGGACCACAACAACGCCGGTCACCACAGCACCTCCGATAGCGACAGCAAAACCTGTTGTGACAGAAACCATCATGCCGGGGGTTGTCACCATCAGGGCAACCGGCAGCCAGGACTACAACCTTGGTGATGAGATCAATTTTACCGGGACCAATACCGCAGGCTGGAAGACGTACCTGTTCATCACGGGGCCAGGGCTTGCAGCAAGCGGATCGCAGATCCATGTCACCGATCCAAAAAACAGGCCGGTAATAAGCGATAATGCCCAGACGTTCAAGCAGATGGATGTCCAGGGAGACAGGACATGGATCTGGCGCTGGGGAACTGCCACCACAACCCTGGATCCCGGGACATACACAATCTATGCTGCAGCCGGGCCAAAGGATGCGGACAATCTTGACAGAACACCCTACGGCACAGTCACGATTCGCATCAAAAAACGCGAGATACCAGCGACAGCATCGCTTTCAGAAACAACCCGGCCCATGGCAACTATGGTACCAGCCCCGTCAGCCACCATGATGGCCCCGACCCAGTCTCCGGGCTACGGGTTCCTTGTCGCCCTTGCCGGCCTTGGTGCAGCTGCATGCGTCCTGTTCCGGAGGACCCGGTAACCTGGTGGAGGTTTTTTCCCCTCAATCAGGCAGGGATGCCGGGAAACAGGCACTCCCGCGCAGAAAAAAACCCTGAACTCTTGAACACGTGACAACCAAAAAAAAGTCTCCTCCCATAAACAAAAAATATAATTTTGTCAGAATCACGGAAATCCGTCCGTTTTTCCGGCCCGGAAAAACCCCCCATTTTACGTCATAAAATTGAGCACCAGACTTATATGCTCACACCACCAATATTTACTGTGAATTTTCTGCGAAGTTTTTCTCATTTCTTAGCGGAGGTTTTCCTTGACTGACAATTACGATGCATCTCATATTACTGTCCTGGAAGGGCTCGCGCCGGTCCGCGAACGCCCGGCCATGTACATCGGCAGCACCGACACCCGGGGGCTGCACCACCTTGTCTATGAAGTAGTCGACAACTCCATTGACGAGGCCCTTGCCGGGTACTGCAACCGGATCGCGGTCACGAT
>JAAZNH010000187.1 GCA_012798365.1 Methanomicrobiales archaeon
GTTCTGGTTCCTGGTAGTAATGTCCACGATAATCCCCGTTTGGTATGTTGTTCCCGTATAGGCGGGATCGTTTCCTAAGTGTCGGATTTTTTTTAAGATAATGCTATCCATTAATGCTATCCATTATTCTCCGGTTGCCAGCCGGCACATGGGCGGCTTTTGCGGGGTAAAACCTGACCCTTTAAGAATGACCATGTGCAATCCGTATAGTACCTGAGAGCGCACCTATGGATTTCACAATATTCTCATCACTCCTCGTCCTCCTGCAGCTGATAGCTGTCATCATTGTCGTCGCATACCTCCTTACAAGGAGCCGGATATTCCCGGAGATCCTTGACGGGAAACCGACATTCCGAACGCAGATCATCCTCATCCTGCTCTTTGGTGCCCTCTCGATCTACGGCACCCTGAGCGGGATCGATTTCCTGGGAGCAAAGATCAATGTCCGTGACCTAGGGCCTATGCTTGCCGGGCTGCTGGCCGGCCCGTACGTGGGCATCGGCGCCGGGCTCATCGGCGCGGCACACCGGCTGACGCTTGGAGGGTTCACAGTATACTCCTGTTCGATTGCCACGGTCTTTGCCGGGCTGTTCGGCGGGCTTATCTGGCTACAGCAGAAAAAGAAGTTTGCCGGTACAACCATCGCCGTCCTCTTTGCGATCCTGATGGAAGGGTTCCACATGGCCCTCACGCTTGCCATGTGCCGGCCGTTCGACCAGGCGCTGGCAGTCGTGTCCATGGTTTCCCTCCCGATGATCCTGGCAAATGCTGCCGGTATGTTTGTCTTTGCGCTCATGGTGGAGAACCTCCAGAACGAGCGCCGGATGCAGGCTGAGCGCGACACGCTCATGCGGGAGATGGAACGCAAGAACACCGAGCTTGCCATCGCTGCCGAGATCCAGCAGAGTTTCCTGCCCGACACGATCGACCAGGTTGAAGGGTTCGATATCGCCGCGCGAAGTGTCATGGCAAAGGAAGTGGGCGGGGACTTTTTTGACGTAATCCCGCTCGAAGTGCTCCCGCTGGGAAAAGGACACCTGGGTATCATGATCGCAGATGTGTCCGGCAAAGGGATCCCCGCGGCCCTGTTCATGGCATTATCCAGGATCGTGGTCCGGGTCAACGCCACCTGGTACAGCAGCAAGCCGGCCCAGGCAATCCGGGACGCCAACACCATCATATCGCATGACTCCCGGTCCGGTATGTTCGTGACGCTCTTTTACGGGTACCTTGATTCAGAGAGCCGGGTCCTGACCTTTGTCAATGCCGGCCATAACCCGCCCATCCATTACCATGCTGTGGACGGTTCCTTCAGTGAACTCGAAGCAACCGGGATTGCCATGGGCGCGATGGATGATGCCGAGTATACCCAGGAGACCGCCCGGCTTGCATCCGGCGACCTCCTTATCCTGTACACGGACGGGATCACGGAGGCCGAGAACAGCAGCCTCGATATGTTCGGCCTTGACCGGTTCCGTGAGGTTATCCAGGCCTCCGGACAACGATCGGCAAAAGAGATAAGCGATGAGATACTGAGAGCAGTTAAGTCATTTACCGGTGACCACCCGCAGTCGGATGATATCACCCTCATGGTAATCCGGAGCATGTAACCATGGACGCGTCTTTCACGCTTGCAATCAGATCGGATATCAACGAGATCCCGGGCGTTTCCACCCGGCTTGAGGAGGCAATGGAGGCCGCCGCCTTCAGCCCCGAATCTATCCTTGATACCCAGCTTGCCGTGGAAGAAGCGATCACCAATGTCATTGTCCATGGCTACAAGAATCCTGAAGGCACGATACAGGTGTCCGGCACTACCGCTTCCGATCACCTCACCGTGGAGATTGTAGACCATGCACCGCAGTTCGACCCCCTCTCGATCCCGGAACCGGATATCGATGCCGATATGAGCGAGCGGCAGATCGGCGGCCTCGGGGTCTATCTCCTGCGGCAGGTGATGGATGAGTTCTCCTACCGGTACGAGGAGGGAAAAAATATCCTCACCCTGCGAAAAAACAAGTAGTCACGCAATTCTTTTTTCCCTTGTATGGCAAGGACGCATGCCGGTATTTCCGATAACAGCAGGTCATCCCGTATGGGGCAGGAAATGAAGAAGAGAAGGGAGGGAAACACCGGATAGATCTATTGGCGTTCCCCGCCGCCAGTTTTTTTAACGCATATCTTGTACCTGCATGGTCATCTGGCAGGAATTCTATCAGGACTATTCCTTAAAGCCTGAAAAAAATGCGGGATGTTATTCCCGGACAATACTCTGGATATAGGAGACGCCGATCTTTGCCTTGCGGAGGCGTGTGCTGTCCAGGAGGTGGCGCATGTCAGCAAACTCGCCTTCGCTGACAATCTTTTTGACCTGCGTGTTCAGGTCAAGGGATGCATCGTAGGGGATGTTTTTGAAAACTACGCCATGGTTATGCAGGTACATCTGTTTTGCCGCGCCGGTGTTGAGCGGGTTCTGGTAATAAAGGGACGAGAGGCTCCCGGCTTCGAACGAGGAGAGATCGTGCGTCAGGTCAATCCCAATCCCGAAACTCACCAGCGTATCGCCCTTGTAGGAGGAGCCGGAGGTCGAGGCGATCCAGTCATGCATCCGTGACGGGGCCATGATCGACTGGCCATCCTGCGGTGCAGAACCGTCAACAGGGGCCTTTTTCAGGCCGGAGCTTGCAAGGCCGTCGATGACACCCCAGATGGTTACTGCAACAATCCCGCGGTAACTCTGGACCCGTTCATTCGCCGAGGAGAAGATGGTCCGGTAAATATCCGCAATCGAGACACCGGACGGGTTTTCCGTATCGAGGGTGAAGTATTCATTGAAGGGGCCGTCCAGCGTGATATTGTAGCCGGTGTAGACCGGCACATCGCCGCCGGCATCGGTCGGGGTCAGGAAGTCCGGGGTATTGTTCCCGTCCGTGGGGAGCCAGACCATGGAGCCGTGGAGGGTGATCATCTCGCCAAGAAGCGGCAGTGCGTCATTGATATCTGCACCGAGCGCGCCCAGGCCAAGCGAGTAGTTCACTTCAGAGAATTTTTTCGTCCGGATATCGGCTGCGGTAATCTTCGCGTACAATACCTTCTCCAGGTCCCCGAGCACGCGCAGCGACGGGGGGGTGGTCATCCAGCCGGGCTCGATGGTCAGTTTTACGCCTTCGGCGATGATCTTTTTGTAGAAGAGCTCGTTGAAGAGCGACGGGTTCTTGCGTTTCTTGAGGATGTCAAGGACCGCAGCATCCGGCGTCGGGTGGATCTCAAAAACCGTGGTGAACCCGGCCATCTCCAGGACTTTTTGGGGGTATTCGCCCACATTGGTCAGGACGAGCCGCCCGTTCCTCCGCTTTATCTCGCGTTTCAGGCTGTTGAAGGTCCGGATGCCGCCACTGCTCAGGTACGGTGATCCGGCAAGGTCAACGACAAGGTCCTTGTCATCGTCATGCAGGGCCTCGCGTGCCCACGAATCCAGCTGCTGTGCCCCGTGTGCGTCAAGCCGCCCCGTCACATAAAAGATCAGGACGCCTTCTTTGCGTTCACTGCGTGCTTCCATTCTGGTATGCTCCGGAGGAGAGTATTAATCCCGGGCGTTTTTAAGGTTGGGGTTTTTCCGCGGACCTGGCCGACCACCACCGGGAACTCCCGAAATTCAGGTGCGATATACAGAACAGCGACCGCTTTCTCCCGCGTTTGAAAAATTACCCTGCAATGCTTACCGGTTCGCCTATTGAACGCATAGTACAACCCGGAACCGCAAAAAACGGCAAAAATTATTTTAACAGGGACGTACTATTTTATCTTGTTTAAAAAAACAGCCAATGGAGTGATAATGACATCCGCCCAGGATCATTCCCGGTATCTGCTCTATTCTGCACTACTCTTCTCGCTCACATTCTTCCTCTGTAACCTTGCATTCGTCCCATCCCCGGCATAGGCCCGCGTGGAACCAGCTACGGTTTTCACGCACCAGGCAGAGGGCACCATGGCGATAGGCCGGCAGGGATCGGAAGCTTCCACGCCTGCGTTATCGCAGTTCGGAAAAAACCACCAGGTACACGAGAGGGTCGATCCGGAATATGCTCCCGCTCTTACGGGACTGCTGCCTGGTAGAGGAAATACACGTTCAGGTAAAGAGAGAAGACAAGGATGATCGACCCGACAAGGAAGAGGACCAAATAGGTGCTCTCGCTCTCTTGTTCCGGTTCTTCCATGAACGGTTGATGTCTTTAAGCACGAATAAATCCATCGGTTTGGTGGGGGGTCCGGCCTGCCACTGCCGTATCACCCCAGGATTGGTTTGCATCCAGGGCTTCCAGGGTACAGGCAGGTGGGCAACCCATCATGCCGTAGTTTTATGGGAATGCACCATCAAGTACCGGATATGGTATCGGATCGGGTAAAACGCGGCATAGTCATTATTCTTGAGATTATACTGGCATATTTCCTGGCAAATGCCGTCACCATCGCTCTCCTCTTCCCGTTCCGGATGGACAGCGCCGTAAAAGCTGTGGCGGGTTTTCTCATATTTGCCATCACGTTCGTTGTGATCACAACACTTTTTGAGAGGATTACGGGATTTTCCCTCTTCGCATTCAGTGATGACGCGTGATCTCCCCCTGCTCCACGGGGCAGCCTGCCGGCAAGGGAATGCCGGGATGGGAAAAAAAAGAAAAGAATCGGTTTTCTTCATGCTGCAGGAGCCGGGCTCCTCAGCGTGAAGGCAACATAGACCGATGCAAGTCCCGAGACCACGGCGAACCCGCCAAACACGAAGGGCAGGAGAGCGGCAGCGATGAACGGGTTGATGAGGAGGAGAAGGCCAAAGATGATGCTGATGATCCCAAGCACCCCGTTGCCGGCATCCTTTGCCTGGTAGGCATGGAAGATATGGGCGGCGCCGATAAAGCAGGCCCAGAACCCGGCAAAGATGATGAGGAACGTGAAGACGAAGATGGTGCTGTACAGGGGATACGCCAGGATCAGGGCCCCGGCAATGATGTTGATTAACGAGAGGAAGATCTTCCATCCCATGTTGCTCTGGTCAATGACCAGGCTTGCAATGGTAAAGATACCACAGACAAGCCAGTACGCTCCCAGGAAGATGATGAAAAATTCCATGGTCTGGCCGGGGTTCAGAAGGAACATGCAGCCGACAATGAGCGTCAGGATACCCCACAGGAGCATGATCCACCACGGGAACAGTTTCTGGTCCTGCAGAGCAAGGCCGGATTCTTGGATTGTTTCAGACATAGACGAACGTTCTCCAGTGATACATAACCTACCGGAGTATTTGTAGTATTCTCTTTATGAATTTCCACCCTGAACGCCGGTTTTTGTGAACTGAAAATATCCTCAAAGGTGACCAGCCGGAACCGATCGCTGTGCAGGCTGCAGGGAGTGATCCGGGCGGGGGGCGGGAAAACGTTTGTCCATAGCCGCAGGGTATCAGTAAAAAAAAAGGATTGGGAGAAACTACCGGTGCCGGATATAGCCCCGGATAACATTCCGTGTTGTGCTGTCAAGGAGAACCGAGAAATCCAGGTCAACCACAAAGACCGGGAAGGTGCCAAGGAGCGTGTTTCGCTTGATGGTAAAGATCCGCGACTCCAGCAGGGCGGCCGTGTGTTCAAACCGCTCCTCTGCATCCCCGGGAAGGGCAGCGCTTTTTGCGGGTAAAGGTTCATCCCGGGTTGCTGCCATCAGGTCCTGCAGGGCCTGCTCCCGGTGATCATAGAGCCGTTCAGCCATCACCCGGCTTGTGATCCCGTGAATATACCGGATCAGGAAATACTGGGTGACAACAAGAATCCCGACAAGCGAGAAGCGGTGGGCAAGCTCGGTGATCCCCGAATGGGTGAGGAACGAATTGAGGGTCATGCCCGGCATGAGGATGATGGTTGTCAGAAAGACGAGCACAACGAGGAAAAATCCCGTGAGGAACAAAAAGGAGATCAGCCACGGGGGAAGGTCGCGGGCAAGGCGTGTCCGGACCGTATCCAGGTTCTGCTCAAAGGCCGAGGTGAAGGGTTCAGTCCTCCAGACAAGATAGTAAAAGAGGATGATGATGGCCGACTGCCCCATCACAAGAAGGGTGGTCCGGAGGGGAAGCCCCCCGATGAACGCGATGAGGACAAGGACAATATCGATAGCGAAGAGAAAACCGATCCCGAGGGAGAGGGTCCGGCTGTTCATGAAAAACGAGTTGATAAAGAGACGGGTGAACTGCGACGTGCTGGTCTTGATGCCGTTCTCCATAAGCCAGGACTGGAACCGGGAGATCTCCGGCAGCATCACCCCGGCGCCCCCGGGTGTAGTCGGGATGAGCAGGGTGATGAAGTAGCCCATGTTCAGGTAAAAACTTGCAGCAACAAACAGCGTCACGTAGTCCGGCCGGAAGAGGAGATAGAGGCCGTTGATGATGAGGCAGCCAAGGAGGATGAGGATCTCCCAGCGCCGTTTTTCCCCGGGCATAAGGAGGGATGTACGGCCCTGCCGGACAGATTCATATTCACGGGAGATCTCGTCCCGGAGCGGGACGGGTGATGAGGGTTCCATCGTGAGCGGGGCGGACATGGGAATCACCGGAGGGCCCGGAACAATGCCGGGCTACAAGAGACCGGAACATATCCGGCTGGATACTCATTCTTCGACAGCAGGTTGTTTAAAGATTGTTACTTTGTATCCCGGACTGATGACCGGTATGGGGGGGAAAAACAGGGTTCACGGCTGCCGGGGATCCGGGCCGGGGTATTGGCATGAACAACGGCACCCGCACCCCTTTCCAGCGGACGAAAATTTTCTGAAACAAAAAAGCAGACCGGTTTTTTCCTTGCCAGGGATAAATGGTCGTACCGCTGACTGACACTTCCGGCGCTGTCAAGGCTCAAAAGTGATGAGACCGGAAAAGAGCACCGCAGGGTTCGTCGAATTGCCGGAGCATCATCCCCTGTCGTCATAAAAGATGATGGCTGCAGATCAAAAAACGTCCCGGGCCGGGCGGAACGGCCCTTCTTCCGACAGCAGGCATTTTGTAGTTGAATCGCGCAATATTGTACAGGATTTATCAAAAAAGCGCGGGCGCTTTTCGGGTGAACTAATGCTGGATACCAAAACCTCCTGCCTCATACGGGGAATCATCGGGGTAATCTTCGGGTTTTTAGCCCTGATGGCCCCGGACCCGGTAAAGATGACCTTCTCAGGCCTCTTCCTGGTACTGATAGGACTCGGCATGGCCCTGCTCCTCTTTCTTGCAATCACCTCCCGCGGGGATGAGTCGATGCTCTGGTTCGGGCTCTCTGCGGTGCTGCTGGTCATTGCAATTGTCTCAACGTTCCTGTTCAATATCGCAGGCGTCCTGCTCATCGTCATTATTACTGCCGTTGCCGCATACAACGGGTTCTATGACATCACCCTCGCGATGAGCCATCCCAAGACCAAGTATATTGTGATCCCGGCCATGGTCCTTATCGGGGTTGCATTTATCTGTGCGCTGTACGTGTATTTCCCGTCGTTCAGGGAGCACCTTGACATCTCGGTTGTCGGTGCCCTTGCCCTTACCTTTGGTATCTTCTCCATCGGGATGGGGTATTATAATCCCGAATCCGCGGATGGCGATGAACCAGTCCAGAAAGCAAAGCGCACATTCCGCTGGGACAATGATAAAAAAGAGGATTAATCCCAACCATCTCCGGTAGAGAAAAAGGGTTGTCCATGCAAAGGGCCTATGATGTGATCGTTGTCGGGGCAGGGCCCGCGGGCAGTGCAGCCGCGGCTGCCTGTGCAAAGGCCGGGCTTCGGACACTCTGCGTTGAAGAGCATGGCACCATCGGCTCACCTGTACAATGCGCCGGTCTCCTCTCAGTTGCTGCGTTCGAAGAATGCCGGGTATCTGAGCGGTGCGTGGAGAACCGGGTATCGGGCGCAAAGGTCATCTCCGGCAGCGGGACAACCCTTACCATAGATGCAAAAAAGACAAAAGCCGTGGTCGTGGACCGGGGGATCCTTGACCGGGAGATGGCCGGGCAGGCGGCAGATGCCGGTGCGGATTTCCGGCTCAAGACGGGCCTTGTCACCGTCCGCGATAACCGGATCCTGACCCGGGGCGCTTATGGCCACGAGGAGTTCACCTTCCGGATGCTCATCGCGGCGGACGGGCCGCGCAGTACCATCGCCCGCCTCTACCGGATGGAGCGGGCAAAGACATTCCTTGCCGGCATCCAGTGTGATATACGGGGGGAATGCGATCCCCGCCTTGTTGAGATCTACCCGGATGCATCCCCGGAGTTTTTCGGGTGGTCAATCCCGACCGGGCCCGGCAGGATCCGTGTGGGACTCTGCGGCGGGACGCAGGTGGCAGAGCGATTCAGGGCGTTTATGAAAAAATTCGGCCCCACAACGACAACAAGCCTGGTAACCGGGACGCTTCCTTTGGGCCTGATGCCAAAAACCTATGGCCGCCGTACCCTCTTTGTCGGGGATGCAGCAGGATTTGCCAAACCCACATCAGGAGGCGGCATCTATACCGGGGTCCGGTCAGCCCGCCATGCTGCGGAGGTTGCCGCCGAAGCCTGTATGGCGGGCATGTATACTGACGACCTGCTCGCCCGGTACGAGAGCCGGTGGCGCGAGGATTTCGGCCATGAGCTGGATGCCGGGTATGCGCTCTTTGCCATGCGGCAGAAACTCACCACGGAGGATATGGACGCCCTCCTCACCGCCATGCAGGACCCGGAGATCGTCCGGACCATCGAAGAGTACGGGGACATGGACCGCCCGAAAATGCTTGTGAAAAAACTCCTGATGAAACCGGCAGTCCTCCGGCTGATAGGACCGCTGGTCCGCACCGGCATGCGGGCATTTTTATAACCCGCGTTCAGGCCGGAGGGGATGACGGCATCAGGATATGGCAGCATTCGGTGTCCGGGCGCTGCGGGAACCGGTATGCCCCTTCAGGAACCCGCAGTTCAAAGCGTGCACCCTTGTGATACTCCCCGGTCTCCTTGAGCGAGATGCCGGTAATCGAGAGGATCTCCTTGACAAGGAAGAGACCAAGACCGGTATTCCTGCCATACCCTTTTGAGAAAATACTGATCTTTTCGAACGGCGGAATGCCGGTGCCGTCATCCTCGATACTGAGGATCATATCACCATCCAGGGTAGTCGTTGCGCTGATCCGGATGACCGTGACATTTCCGCCATGCTGGACCGAGTTCTCGACAAAATTATAAAACGCGCGCTCCAGCAGGGGATCGGCAAAGATCTCAAGGCCCCTTGTATCAGACTGGACACTGATGCGCCGGATGTCAAGATGCGAACAGGCTTTGAAAAACGCATCATGGACATTCTGCCAGCTCGGGGCAGCCACGCCAAGGTTCTGGTAGAGTTTGGTAAACTCGATATTTTCCCCGATTACCCGGACCGTGGACCGGACTTTTTTCAGGTACATGGAATAGTCGGGTTCCGGAGGACGGTCCTTGATGAGATCCAGGTACCCGCCAATCACCGTGAGCTTGTTGCGGATGTCATGGCGGGTGATGTCCGCAAGCAGGTTGAGCTTCCGGTTTGCCAGCTGCAACGCCTCCTGGGTCATGTGGATATCCGCCATGTCGCGGAAGATCCCCATCAGGCAGTGCCGGCCGGCGATCTCCAGAGTGGTTGCACTCACGTACATCGGGACCTGCTTACCGGTTTTGGTAAGGATGATCGTCATCATTGACCCGGTCCCCTGGCCGATAACCGTCCCGAAGGCTGTGCGGTACTCATCGTGATACTGGGGCGGATGGAGGGAGAGGTACGACTGGGTGCGGATCAGCTCAGGTGACCTGCCCGTGATCTCCAGGGCTTTTTTGTTTGCGTCCACGATAAGCCCGGTCTCCACATCAACGATGACGATCGCATCGCTTGCATAATCCATGAGACTCTTGTTCTTCTCGTTCTCGGCCCTGAGTGCATCCACGGCCCGGCGACGTTCAATGGCGATATGCAGCTTGTGCTTAAGCTCGGCAAACTGGGCTTTGGGTGCGCCGCCTTTCTGGAGGTAGAAATCCGCCCCGTTGTTGATCGCCTCAATGACAACCTCTTCCCGGCCCCGCCCGGTGAAGAGGATGAACGGGAGAGTGCCGTGCGATAGACGGACCTGTTTTAAAAATGCGATGCCATCCATGTCCGGCATCTGGTAATCGGAGATGATTGCATCAAAAGTTGTTGTTGATAACCGTGCAAGCCCATCCTGTGCACAATCCGCTGTTGAAACAGAAAATTCCCCGCCCCGTTCGAGGTACAGTTTGCCAAGAGCAAGAAGATCCGGCTCATCGTCAACATACAGGAGGGAGATCATTACGTACTTTTTTTGGTTGATCAGGGATATAGGTTTTTATCGATTCGTTGTTTTATAAAAACTTTTGGAGAAAACAAAATCACTATCAAAAGGGCGGATACGCAAATCCGCCATGCAGGTATGACTTCTGATAATCCAGGCGGGATATGAGGCCTGCCGGCCGGGCTTCCCCGGGCGAGCCCGGCCGGTGCAGCGCGGCCACACCCTTCTGATACCCGGGAGGCCGGGAAGGATCCGGACCCCCGTGGAGAGAACGGGAACCGGGCTGCCAATAAGGATGGTGGGGAATGAGAACCCGTACGGAGAAAACATCTTAACACTGGGAAGATTATCCATACACAACGCGATCCATGAGGAAGATAATTCGTTTTGATCTGGGTTCAACGGCGGATGAGCAGGAACAGTCCGTGCTTGCATCGATCCTTGCGCTGACCATCGGCATCCTGTCGGCAGATATCCTGATCCCCCTGGGATTTGTCATCTGGATCCTCTACCTTGTTCCGCTCCTCATGTCGGTCTGGCTCTCCCACCGCTACGCTCCCTTCTTCATCGCGTGGCTCCTCTCGGGTGCGATCCTGCTGGGGAGCCTGATCTCCGGATCCGCGCTCGCCGGCACTTCCGACCTTCCGAACCGGGCAGTCTTCATCCTCATGATCGCAATCGTTGCCCTGCTTGCGTGGGAGATCAAGAACAACTACGAGCACCTTGCAGCAGAAATCAACGAGCGAAAAGCTGCCCAGGGGGAGCTTGAGGCACTGGCAGGATCCCTTGAAGA
>JAAZNH010000188.1 GCA_012798365.1 Methanomicrobiales archaeon
GACATGGGCTGGTACGTTGTCCATTGCAATGTTGAGGGTGCAACCGTCTTCTTCGATGCCCAGAACAAGGGGGAGATCTCGCAGGGTGCCGTTTATGTCCCGGTTTATTCGACCGGTACCCCATACACGACACTGACGGTGAAAAAGGAGGGCTATTCAACCTACACGGCTGAACTCACCGATGTTCCTGCAAAAGGCCAGACCATCGATCTCTATGCAACACTCAACGCGGTGCCCACAACGGTTGTCACCACCTCCCCGGCCCCTGTTGGCGGGGATATCGGGTGGTACAAAATCCACTGCAACGTGAACGGGGCCACGGTTTCCCTGAACAATGAAGAGAAAGGAAAGATCGCAGATGGCAGCCTCAGTGTACAAGTCTATGTGACCGGGACACCTTACCGGACGTTTGCGGTGTACAAGGAAGGATACGTGCCCTTTACCGGATCAATTGACCAGTACCCGAAGAAAGGAGAAACCGTTGATCTCTACGCAACGCTCAATGCCCAGCCCGAGCCGGTGAAAACCACGGCAGTCCCGACAACAAAATCCCCGCTTGGTATGGAAGTCTCCCTCCTTGCCCTTGCAGCTGGCGTTGCCGGTGCAATTCTTGCAGCCAGGAAGGATTAACCATTTCCCATTTTTTTTGGTTCTTTTGTGTATGTTTTCCCAATGAAATCATTGAATTGTGACTCATACGCGGGTGCTTCAGATTTCCTTTTGTTTTTCCGATTGGTTTTTCTGTCCAAGCAGTGCTACTCTAGCGTCCTTCGGAATGTTGCGATTCCCAGTGCGATGGAAGCCACGGTAAAGATGAGCAAAGCCGCAATGTCCATCCCGATCACTTCAAGCCCCTGCCCCCTCAGGATGATGCTCCTCAGTGCATCAACAGCATAATATTCCGGATTGATGACGGTAATCCACCGGAGCCAGTCCGGCATCCCGATCGTGGGGTAAAAGGCTCCGCTTGTCATGAACAGGATCAGGCTGAAAAACGCTGTAACCGACGAGTACTCCTGCTGGTTGGTAAACCGGGAGGCAATAGAAACCATCAGGCTTGTCACTCCCATACTGGTGATGAACAAGACGAGGAGGATAAGGAGAAAGTCCCGGGGGCCCTGGATGCTGATGCCCGTGATCAGGAGATCCATCAGGAATATTACAAGCCCGGCAAAAAACGCCCGGACGGTTCCACTGCCGATCATACCCAGGATGATGCTTGACCTCTTGACCGGCGTGACAAGGTAACCCTCCACGATCCCCACCTCACGGTCCTTGATCAGGGCAATTCCCCCGCCAAACATCGTGGTCATGAATATCGCCATGACAATAACGCCAACCCCGAAGAACTGAATATACTTGATGTCCCCGTAGATTTTATTGACCGCAATCGGGTTTCTTGCGCCCGCCTGCGCAAGGGCAGATCGCGTGCCGGCTTCAATGAGCGAGGGAGTGACGTAATCAGAACTGTCCACATAGACGCGTACGGCGCTGTCTGCTTCAATTGCTGAAGGAAAGACAATTACTCCTTTGATCTTTCCGGTACTCAGTTCATCTTTTGCCTTTTGCTCGCTGTTGTACACCGTAACATCAAAGGTGCGTCCGGAATCCCGCTGCGCAATCGTTTTAAGAGCATCCGTTCCGGCGACAAACAACGAAGGTGAGGTGATGTAGGGCTCGTCCTGGACAACCCCGATAGGGATATGCGTGATGGTCCCGCCCATTGCATTGCCGAAGATGACAAGGTACATGATGGGCATAAACAGGGTCATGAAGATGACAAGCGGGTTACTCATGAATTTTTTAAAGTCCCGCGTGAATATGGCAAGGGCACCCCGGATCATGGCCGCCCCCCCCGGCTCCCTGCAACCCCGTTGCCGGTACCTTCATTGCCAAGATCCTTGCCGGTCAGGTAAATGAACACGTCCTCCAGTGACGGGGGGCGGATCGAGATCGAGGTCATGGGAATCCCATGTCGGTCGAAAACCAGAACAATCTCCGAAAGCACCCTGCTGCCGTTCTCCGCGGAGATGATGAGCCGCTGGTCTTTGTATTCCACAGTATGGATAAGGCTGACAGCCTGGAGTTCCCTCAGCGCATCGTCCGGCAGCGATTCAACACCGATCTCGATACGGTCACCGGCCGGAATACGTTTCCGGAGGTTTTCTGTGGTGTCAAGCGAGATGAGCCTCCCCTTATCCACAAATGCGATCCGGTTGCAGAGCCGTTCTGCCTCATCCATGTAATGGGTGGTCAGGATGATCGTGGTCCTCTCTTTGTTCAGGCTCGCAATCTGCTGCCAGACTTCCCGGCGTGCTTCCGGGTCAAGGCCGATCGTTGGCTCATCGAGAAACAGGATCAGGGGGTGGTGAATGAATGCCCGGACAATCTCCAGCTTCCTGCGCATGCCCCCCGAGAAGGTTGAGATGCGCATATTCGCCCGGTCTGAGAGGTCGGTCATCCGGAGCAGTTCGCGGATCCGCGTGTCCAGAAGCGAATCCGGCACATTCACGAGTTTCCCGTAAAATTCCAGGTTGTCATATGCAGTAAGTTCGGGATCGAGTGTGCTGTTCTGGGGGCATACCCCGATGATGCTGCGGACCTCTTCAGGGCACTGGGTAACCTCGAAATTATTCAGGAATGCGGTTCCTTTGGTCGGGCGCAGCAGTGTTGTCAGGATCCGGATCAGCGTGCTCTTGCCGGCGCCGTTGGGGCCAAGGAGCCCGAATATTTCGCCACGGTTCACCTCGAAGGTGATGTCATCGACTGCTGTTACGGTCTTGTCATTGCTCCCGAAGGTTTTTGTGACGTGGTCAATGACAATGATACGGTCACCCGGGTCGGTCTGCAGGCCTCCGCGCTGCTGGCACACCGTCTCTGTCGTATCCGTAGCGGGAGCAATCATTTTTCCCCTCACTCCAGTTTTGCAAAGATCCGCTGCAGTTCATTGAGCGATGCTGACAGTTGTTCAAGATCTGCATTGTCAAGGTCTGCAAGGAGGCGTTTTACATCTCCGCGGTAGATCCCAAACGCCTGCTGCAGGTGCTTCTTACCCTCCGGTGTGATCGATATCTTCTTTACCCGCCGGTCACGGGGATCCTGGTTCTGTTCAATCCATCCATGGTCCGTCATGCTGTCGGCAAGCGTTGTCATCGAGGGTTTTGAGATGTACATGTACCTGCCGATCTCTGACATGGAAAGCGGCCCGGACTTCATCAACAGGCCCAGCACCCGGTACTGCGCAATGGTAATGCCGGAGATTCCGGCACCGGCTTTCATAATGTGCCGGTGGTACAGGGGCATGAGGGCAAGCAGGCTGTCAGCGACCCTGTCCCGGATATCGGTTGTCCCCCATTTTGTCATGCAAATACCTGATGCGATAATTAGTTCAGGAAATTAATAGTTTTTTTGCAGAACTATTTTCCGAACTCTTCAGAAAATGTTTCAATCGCTTCCATAACGGGATTGTTACAAGCCCGTTTTTAGCCTGCAATGATTTATCAGGTTTATCGTTCTTCCTTATTCAGGAAAAAATTCCAATCTCAAATCCAGGAGATGTAACCATGATAGCGCTCCGGTTTTACCGGATTTATGATATCGGGCGGGAGATCGATCTCGACTGGCTTGAAAAGGCCCTTGCCCAGAATTATTTCACCGCGAGGACGAGTTTTGTCCGGGTGAAACCCAAGTCGATTATGCTTGAGGACCCCCCGCTGATGATCCAGATGCATCCCATCCGGGTCGAGCGGGATGGCAGGAACTTTGAATTTTCCGTGCAGGCCCGGGTCTTTGATATCGGGGCAATCAGTTTTTGTTTTGTGTACGAGGACCCGGCTGCAGACCTTTCTGCTCTCGAGGAGGTAGCGTTCCTCTTTGCCGGCCAGGAAGGTCTTGCTGATTTTTACGTGCAGTATCTCAAGACCCTCGGGGAAATTGTCCGGCCGCATATCAAGAATTTTGCCATCAACCCGGATTTTTACGAAGATTACACGGTTTATGTAACTGACCGCCGGGATGATGCGATCGACCCGGTCCCCCTCCTGATGGGGGAAAAGGTAAATGTCTCATCCCAGATGCGGGACGAGATCATCAAGAATTCTCTCAGTTATACAACTGATGATCTCACGATCCTCTCGTGGGATTCAGCGCTTATCTGCAATCCCGAGAGCCCTACTGACCTGACCGATCTCATCGAGTTTGCCAACGTGCAGGTGCTGGAACTCCGGTATTATGACCAGGAACTGACCCGCGAGATGGAGAAGATGTACGATGAGATCGAGGATGCCGATCGTTTCTCTTCCTTCCGCAGGAGCCGGCAGTACCATGCGATCATGGCAAAACTCATGGAGACCTCGGCAGAGATTTCGGAGATCATCGAGAAAGTCGACAACCTGATCAAGGTCACCGAGGATGTGTATTATGCCCGGGTTTATGCAACGGCATTAAAAGTCCTCAGGAGTGGACAGTGGAGCGAGAGCGTGAGCCGGAAGATCGAGGTGATCCAGGAAAATTACTCGATGCTTTCGGATGAAGTGCGGATCCAGCACTCCAATTTCCTTGAATGGATCATTATCATCCTGATCGCGATGGAATTTGTCTTTGCGATCTGGCAGGCTCTGAAATAATCGGGCCAGAGCACCGGAGCAAACGGATGGCGTTTGAATGTTTCCAGTGCGGGGAGTGCTGTAAAAAGCTCGGGCTTGTGCACTCGATCACTGCGGAATACGGGGAATTTCAATTTGTGGTCCATAATTGCCATACCGGTGAGGACACTCCGGTAACTGTCGATACGGACAAGCGGGCGCTTTTCCTGGACCGGAGTATATTTTCCGGGCTTCCCGATGCATGCCCGTTCTTCCGGCATATGCCGGGCAGTGACCTTGCATGGTGCACCGTCCACCATACCCGGCCGGACCTGTGCCGGGACTATTCCTGCTGGCGCCTTCTCATCCTGAACCATCGCGGCAGGAGAGTGGGGAAGATCAAGTACATCCGTACCCTTGTTTCGGACGATGCGACTCTGAACCGGATCTGGGCTCAGTGCATCGAGCCGATCCAGGATTCGGACGACAAAACCTGGGAGGATGCGATGATCCGGATCCTCTCGCGGGCCGGATACGCGGTGCGCCGGTAATCGGGTAATAACCCGTTCATTCATTGCCTGAACTCCGGCCATCCATGCATTGAACCCGGACTATCTGGCCAATTTATACCAGGCCCGGTTTCTTTCTTGTTGAGAGAAATCTCCCGCAGGGGCATTGTGCCAGACCTTGAGCGCAGGATACTTTGTTCGCGGGGGGCCGGAGGGATGGTTATGGCTGAAGTGATCCTTTATTCTCAGGAAAAACACCCGCAGTGCGAAGTACTCAAAGGGGCTCTCCGTGAGCAGGGAGTCCCGTACCAGGAGATCAACATCCGCACCCCCGAAGCCGTCAGCGAACTAAAACGGCACGGGTGCCTGGCGCTTGAGCCCCCGGTTATCGGTGTGAGGATGCAGGACCGGTTTGCGAATGTTCTCACCAATGATGATCTCTTCTGGGATGGTAACCTGATCCGGGAAGCGGTTAGAGATCTTGTAACCGGGATCCGCTGAGAAGGATTCCTTTGCGTGATTATCGATTCATCAATTCTGTGAAAAACAGGCCGGTCAGCAGCCTGAATTCCGGCATTATTGTTTTTTGGGGTGAACCTGACAAGGGCCGGTGCCCCCCTTGCGGCATTGCCGGGCGTTGGGGGGAGAGTCCCCTCACCCGTATTTTCACTTTCTCCCCGCGCACTTCCGGCTTTATGTAGGTGAGTACCTGATCATCTCCTCAGTAAATGATCGGCAAGAGTGCGTACCTGAAACAACTCACCCGGGCAACGGTTCCGATGCAGTCCGTGGCGCTGGACAAGGAACTTGATGGCAGTTCCCCCCCATCGGTTTTCATCGGCAGCTGGAACTATCCGCATGTCTATGCCGGCCCCCTTGTTACACCCCTGCATGGGGATACCGCGATCATGGACACCCCGGAGAGCTGGATTGCCCAGAACAAGACGCAGGAGGAGATTATCGGGTACCGTCTCGGGCTGGTGCGGGGCAAGCGGATGATCGATGCAGCGGACCTGAATACCCGGTTTGTGGAGCAGCTCCAGGAGATCTCCCTCTCCGCGTCTTCTGTTGAAAGTGAAGTGGCATTCAGCAGCACCCCTACCGGTACAACCTTTTCAGAAGAGCACACCCCGTTTGGGCCCAGTGCCGAGATCGAACGGTTCGAGACCGAAGGGGGGAGATGGAACCGGCCGCTCGAATATGTTTTTTACGACACAGATCTTCCGGCTGCCGATGCTGTTATGGACCTGCACAAAAAAGGTGTTACCTTCTCAACGATCCAGAAAGCTTTCTCGGTCGGGACCATGGGGCGGGGGAGGGGACGGCACCTCGTCCCGACCCGGTGGTCCATCACGGCCTGCGATTCCACCATCGCAGACCGGCTTCTCACCTCCGTGAAAAAAAACCCGGTCATTGACACATGGCGGGTGCATGAATTCTCAAGCCTGCACAACAATTATGCGGTCATCCTGATGCCGACGGGCTGGCAGTATGAATGGTCAGAAGCCTTCCTCCGGGTCCTCAATAATGAAGAACTCGTCTTCTCGGATCATGAAGGCCGGAAGAAAAAGACGGAATACTCCCACTTGGGCGGGTGCTATTACTCCTGCAAGATGGCAGTTCTCGAAGCTCTTGCGCGGGAGGGCCGGCAGGCCGGGGCGATCATCCTGCGCGAGGCACACACCGGATATGTCCCGATGGGTGTCTTCAATGTCCGGGAGAATGTACGGAGTGCCATGAACCAGCCCGCAACTGAATTTGAAGACATCGGGGCCGCCCTTTCCCATATCGGGAATCGCTTCACCCTGCCGGTCCAGCGGTTTATTGAGGAAGGCTCCCTGCTCCGGACCATGACGCGCCAGCGCCAGTGCACGTTCAAAGATTTCTTTGGCCCGGAGAATTGAGATGATGGCCGCCCCGCTCCCGGTTTCGCAGTCACCGTTACAGGAAACCAGGCCACAGGTTATCCTACATGTGGACATGGACAGTTTCTATGCTTCGGTTGAGATGCACCGCCGCCCGGAACTCCGGGGCAGGCCGGTGGTGGTTGGTGCCGACCCGAAAGCCGGACGGGGGCGGGGCGTTGTCTGTACCTGCTCCTATGAGGCGCGGGTATACGGGATCCGCTCCGCGATGCCGGTTTCCCAAGCCTATACGCTCTGCCCGCATGCAACATTCCTCCCCCCGGACTATGAACACTACGGGCTGGTCTCCCAGGAAATTATGACCTTTCTCAAGTCCTTTGGCTTCCGGATGCTGCAGGTGAGTATTGATGAAGCCTATCTCGATATCAGCCCGTGCGGATCCTTTGGGTGTGCACGGGAATGTGCAGAAGAGATCCGGAACCAGATGGTCCGGCGTTTCGGGCTTACCTGTTCGGTAGGTGTAGCACCGGGAAAGACCCTTGCAAAGATAGCATCCGACTTCCATAAGCCGGACGGGCTGACCATTGTTGAGCCGGAACATGCCCGGGAGTTCCTGTCCCCCTTGCCGGTCAGGAAGATCCCGGGGGTCGGGAAGAAATCTGAAACCCTGCTGTTTGAAATGGGGATCCGCACTATCGGGGATCTCGCCGCAGCTGATATCCAGGTCCTGCTTGCCCGGTTTGGCAAAGGTGCGGTGCCGCTCCAGGAGATTTCCCGGGGGATGGATACCGGCGGGCTGGAAGAATATGACGGTATAAAATCGCTCTCCCGGGAAACAACGTTTGAGCAGGATACGGATGATCCAGCCCTCCTGGTGGCAACCCTTGAAACCCTGACAAGGGATGTGTGGGAGAACCTTGGTGCAGAAAATCTCCGGTGCAGGACCATCACGATAAAAATCCGGTACCAGGGATTCATCACGCAGACCCGGTCCCATTCCCTCCCGCACTACACCCGTGAGCATGGACCCCTGGAATCCGGAATCCGGGCGCTCTTCAGGGAGACCTGGGATGGAAGAAAAGTCCGGCTCATCGGGATCCGGCTCTCCTCATTGGAGAAGCAGAACCGGGGCCAGATGACGCTTGATACCTGATCCGGCACTTGGTCCGGACGGAATGGCGCCGGTCTTCTGAAACTTGATAATGAATCAGACCGGATCTTTATCCATATGCCCGGGCACGCGGGTTGTTGTATCCTGTTTTGCACGGCAGGTTCTGGAGGTAGGAAATCGTATGCAGCGGCTCCGTTTTAAAAAAATAGATGCGTTTGTTTCCGGCAAGTCGGGCGGGAATCCCGCAGCATGTATCTATCTCGACACCCCGGAGGCGATCATCCCGGACCAGATGCAGCAGATTGCCCGTGAACTTGCCGGCTGTGTAAGCGAAGTCGTGTACCTCAGCAAGGAAGATGAGGTGTACAACCTCCGTTTCTATTCGGCCGAACGCGAAGTTGCATTCTGCGGCCATGGCACTATCGCGGCCATGTATGACCTTATCAAAAACGATCACAATCTCCTGCGAAATCCCATCATACGGATACGGATTGGCGGCCGGGAGATCCTTGTACGAAACCAGATCCCGGAAGCTGATGCAGTTTTCATCGGTGCTCCGCCCCCGGTTACGATCCGGCCGGATGTAGATGCAGATGAGGTTGCTGTTGCGCTCCGGATTCCCCCTGGTGAGATTCCGGATCCCAAAGCGATAACCATCATCAATGCCGGACTTGCCACCCTGCTGGTCCCGCTCCGCTCCCTGTCTGCCCTTCTGGGTACCCATCCTGACCAGCAGAACCTCCGGGAATTCTGCCTCCGCCATGGCATTGAGATCATCCTCATTTACACACCGGAATGTTCAGTACCTGGCGCTTCCTACCATACGCGGGTTTTTGCCCCGATCTTCGGGTATCTGGAAGACCCGGCAACCGGGTCCGGCAATGCAGCATTCGGGTATTTCCTCCTTGCTGCCGGAAAATGGGAGGGGAAGATCCTTACCATTGAACAGGGAAAAAGCCGGGATCATCCCAACAGTATCCGGCTTGTCAGCGATGCGTCCGAGAAACAGCGGACTGTCTTCTTTGGCGGGAATGCCGTTGTCAGGATTGAGGGAGAATATCTCCTGCAGTAACTCCCTTCAGCAGCTCTTTTCTGCATGGGCTGCCATCCATGCTTCGATCTCTTCCGGCTCGACTGAAAAATCCAGAATTCCCCGGGCAAGGCTTGTCAGGGCTTCGCTGCCTGTTGAGTCGAAAGAATACCCGTTATCAGAAAGTACGTCTTCTGCAAGAGCTTTTGCTGTCCTGCAGTTTCCCTGTCGGAACGCCGGGTAGGCAATAAGCGCATAAAAACAGAACGCTGCCCGGGGAATGACTTCAGAAAAGAGATTTGCCTGGAACACCACCTGGTGGAGATTTGCTTCCGTCAGTACCCGCCTGTCTCCCCCGTCGCGCCTGATAATGGTATCATGAAGGGCAATGATCCGGTCAACCGAAAGGTCCTGCATAGCGTTATACCATCTCTGCGGTGTTCGGATGCATATGTTGCGGTTCTGTTCCGGCAATGACCCGGATAAATCACTATGTTGATTACCCGTGCAGGAATACCCTGTTAGTACCCCAATGGAGACCCGGGGCCGGTGATGAAGCGTGAGCGGGATGAACCTCGAACTGTTCGACAGGATGAGCGATGATGAAAAGCACCAGTACCTGGAATTCCTGCTCTGGCATTACCGCGTTGTTGATGCATTCTGGTTTATCAACATAACAGAACAGTACGGGCAACCGGTTGCCGAGAAGATCAACGAGCAGGTCTGGGGCCGTGTGGCAGGTATGGCAGCCCGTGATATTGTCAGGCGTTTTGGGATCACCGAAACGGGTCTCAAAGCCTTTGTCCTCGCACTGCGTCATTTCCCCTGGGCCATGATCGTGGGCTACACGATCATCGAGCGTGACGATGAAGTGATAATCGAGGTGCCGTCCTGCCCTACCCAGGAGGCACGGCTCCGCCGCGGGCAGGGTGAGTATGTCTGCCGCGAGATGCACCGGGCGGAATTCACCTCGTTTGCCCGCGAGATCGATCACCGGATCCGGGTGGAATGCGAATTTGCCCCGCCGGATCCCCATCCCAAAGAGATGTTCTGCCGCTGGCATTTCACCCTGGAGCAATAAAACCCGGTGCGGTTCATGGCTGACACACTCGTCCTCATCATCTGCATCTTGTACGCGGTTTTGAATATCCTCGCATGTGGTGCGTTTGCATTCGACAAACTCCGGGCAAAATCCGGCGCATGGAGAATACCGGAGAGTACACTCCTGTCCCTTGCCGCACTTGGGCCATTTGGTGCTGTTGTTGCCATGAACCTTTTCCGGCACAAGACACGGCACGGGAAATTCCTCCTCGTCTATCTCTTCTGCCTCCTGCACGGGGCTGCCATCTTCTGGATCCTGCCCCGGCTTTAATGTTTTTTTGTAATCCATACTCCAGCCGCGTGTGCCGTGGGGTGCTGATACCATCCAGCAGGTGCTCACGCATCGATGAAACCCATCAATGAATCCTACCGGTTTATTACCGGGTTTTTCCATATCTAGGGTACTATGCGGACCAACCGGCACCAGTATTTCCTCGACCTTGCAACCCGGTGTGCCCACCAGGGGACCTGTCTCCGGCGGAACTTCGGGGCAATTATCGTGGACGAATTCAATACCATTGTCTCAACCGGATACACCGGCGCTCCCCGGAAACAGATGGACTGTACAGAACTGAACCGCTGCTGGAGAAAAGAACACAACATCCCCTCCGGCTCCAACTACGAGCGGTGCCGGAGTGTCCATGCCGAGATGAACGCGCTGTTGCAGGCCGGCAAACTGGCGCGGGGCTGCACCCTCTATCTTTCCGGGTTCGATGTTGAGACCAGTGAGATCACCCATATCTGGCCCTGTTTCCTCTGCTCTAAGATGATCGTCAACAGCGGGATTGCCAATGTTATCATGCGCACTGGTCCCGAATCGTTCAGGGAGATGGATCCCATGGTCCTCTACCAGATGCGCAGCCGCGAATCCCTCGGCGAAGATACAAAATAAAATCCGTTCTCTTTTCAGGTATCGCTTCCCGGTGGTTGCGATATGCGGTACGCGTTCGGAGGAACATGGATCTCGAACCGGACCCCTTTGCCCGGCTCGCCGTTTTCCCGGATGGAAAGCCCGGTGATTGCGAGGATCTCCCGGGATAAAAAGAGGCCAAAACCGGTATGCTTGCCATATCCCCATTCGAAGATCTGCTCTTTTTCATGGGGTGCAACGCCAATGCCGTTGTCCTCGTATACCAGGAATAATCCTGAATCCGTCAGGCTGTACGTGATCCGGACTTCAGTAGCACGCTCACTGTGCCGGAAGGTATTTTCAAGGAGCGTGAAAAAGACCTTCTCAAGAAGGGGATCGGCATACAACTCCAGTTCTCCGGTTTCCACGGAACAGGTGATCCGGTCGCCCGGGAGATCCGCCCGGACTTTTTGCATGATCCGGGAAATACTCTGCCAGGCCGGGGCTTGGATACCGACGTTTTGGTACAGCCGGGTAAAGACCATGTGCCGGTTGATGACTTCAGCAGCTTTCTGGGCCGTTGCAAGGTATTTTTTGCCGTCAGGATCAGCGATCCGCTCTCCGGCCAGTTTCATGTACCCGGTCAGGATCGTCAGCTGGTTGAGAATATCATGGCGGGTTATGGAACTGAGCAGGTTGAGTTTCTTGTTGGCCTGCCGGAAGGCCTCTTCGGTCTTTTGCAGTTCAGCCGTCCGCTGGATAACGCGTTGTTCGAGTTCGGCATAGAACCGGTGCAGTTTCTCTTCGGTCTGTTTGCGCTCGGTGATATCTGAGAAAATTCCATCAGCGAACCATTCCCCGTCCCGTTCGTACACCGAGGTTGACCGGTCGTGCAGCCAGATCCATGTACCGTCCTTGCGCTGGATCCGGTACTCGACATCAAAGGATTTTTTCGAAAAGAAGGATTCCCATGCTGCTCTTGCCTGGTTACGATCATCCGGGTGAATGCGATCAAAGAGCAGCCCCACCCCCTGTTCGTAAATCTCTTCGGGGGTGAAACCATATACCTTCTCCACGTTCCTGCTGATAAAGACCGTCCTTGCGGTTTTTGTCGAGGTCCACAGGACATCGGGAACATTCTCGATCAGCTGCCGGTACCGGGCCTCGCTCTGGCGTTCCCGGGCGATTGTTGCATTGAGCGTTGTCACCATCGTGTTGACGCTGTCTTCAAGGATGGCAAATTCCCTGCCCCGCGTGGGAGCGATCTTGTGCAGGAGATCGCCTTTTGCTATCCGGTTGACATCGGAAACGATCAGAAAGATGGGAAATGCCAGCGCACGGGAGAGGAGAATGGCTGCCACGATCCCAATCAGGACCGCAAGGACAGCAGTGATAAAGTGGGAGACCAGAAGGTCATTGAGCTGGTGTCGGATCCTCGAGGTGTCGTAGGTAATCCGGACGATCTGGCTTACATCGGAGCCATGGCTGGTGTCGGCCAGATCAACAAAGAGATACTTGGTTTTGGTAAAGCCGGAGGGATCAAGGATCTCCCGGCCGGCGCGGTCACTGATAACCTGTTCAAGAATCTCCTCGGTTGCACGATCCGGGAGTGGTGTAGTGGGGTTGAACGGTTTTTTTGTGATGTCATAGATCATGACATCCTTGACAAAGGGATTGATGTACGCAATCTGGTCGATATTTTCCTGGTATGCCTGGAACGAGTGCTGCTTTTCGTACAGGGGGCCAGAAAGGCCAATTTCGAAAATATACCGGTGGTCCGGAGTGGGCATGTATGCAAATTTCCGGAGCTGCCCGGTGCTGTCCGTGACGACCCGATCGGAGAAATACCCGTCAGACTGCCGGATCTCGTCTAAATATTGTGAGAAATAGGGCACGGTGCGGAAATCCATCTCAAGGTCCGGGGAAAAGGTTGAGTACTGAATGACATTGGATTCATTGATGATATACAGTTCAACAAACTCGCCCATCCTCTCCTCTTTCAAACGGGTAAGATCCATCTTTGCAGGATTGCGGCCGGCCCGTTCGTATTCGGCCATGAAATACGAGAACCGATCGATCATCTTCTCGTTCTGGCTGTCATCGAAAAGCCTGAACCCTGCGTCGATGATCCTGATGGACTGGACGATGTCTTTTTCTGTCTGTTCCTGTAAAAAAGCTGCATTCCTGTCGTAGTTTTCTTTTGCCTGCAGGTAATCAATCACCGTTATCCCCGAGGCGACAAGGAGGATGATAAGGACCATCGACACCAGCAGGTAATGGGAAAACGGCCACTGGCGGTCTGGTGACGGGGGTGTGTTCATGCAGGATACCTTTTGCACCTGTCAGGCAGGATGCAGTCGGGTGAAATACCCAATAGAGATCAGAACAGCGCTAAGGAGAGGGATTATCGTTCAGATC
>JAAZNH010000189.1 GCA_012798365.1 Methanomicrobiales archaeon
CCGGGAAACGTTTGATATGTCACGGGCGTATGCCCATGACTTCAACACGGAAATGAAGGGGAACTTTGTTATCCCGCAGACGCTGGCGAGTGTGCTTGAGGAAAACACCAGCCTCACCCGGCCGGAAGTCTTAACCATCCTCCACAAGCTTTTAAGGGAAAATCCCCGGATTGTTGGGATCGATGTCGGGTACGAGCCGGATGCATTTGATGGAAAAGACAAAGAATACGCAAATACGCCCGGCCATGACGCCTCCGGCCGGTTCATGCCCTACTGGAACCGCCTTTCCGGCACGGAATCGCTGGATCCCATGGTGGACATGGATACCTCCGACTGGTATACGATTCCGAAACAGACTGGTAAAAACGAGGTGATCGAACCGCTTATCTATGGCGGGGTCCTCATGACCAGTTACATCTCCCCCATCCAGAAAAACGGTACTTTCCTTGGCATCGTGGGGATGGATGTGACACTGGGCAATCTCGATACCTACGTAAGCAGGATCCATGTTTACCGGACCGGCTACGCATTCCTGGTCAGCAACAGAGGAACGTTTGTTGCCTGCCCGGATAAGCTGCTGATCGGAAACAGGACGCTCGCGTGGCTTGGCGAGGAGAAACATAACGAAGATCTCAAGCGGATCGCCGGCGACGTCCGGGAGGGCAGGGAGGGGTATGTCGAAACGGTTGACCCGTTTACCGGCAGGAATGTAGTCATGTTCTACACCCCCATCCAGACCGGCAACTGGAGCATGATCATTGTCGCTCCCACGGACGAGATGCTGGCAGGTGTCATGGACCGGGGCCGGATGATGATTCTTATCGGGATCTTTTCCATCCTGCTGGTTGGCGGCATTGTTGTGCTTGTTGCTCGTACGATCACGGAGCCCATTGTCGTGCTGACAAGGAGCGCGGACCAGATGGCAACCGGTGACCTGGATGTGCATGTACCAGACCAGGATGGTGAACTGGGGATCCTTGCCCGGGCATTCAACAATATGGCCGGAAGGTTGCGGGAAACCATCACCAGGCTTGAGAGCAAGGTTTCCGAACTCGAGACAACGCAGCAGGCCCTTAAGGAAAGCGAGGAGAAATATCGCTCGATTCTTTACAATATCCAGGATGTTTTTTACCGCTCGGACCGGGACGGGAACCTCATTATGGCAAGCCCGAGCTGGGCACAGATGCTGGGGTATGAATCTGTTGAGGATTGTCTTGGCCGGAACATTGCCAACGACTTTTACCAGCACCCACAAGACCGGAGAAGATTCCGGCAGATGGTGGAAAACGAGGGATCCGTGCGGGATTATGAAGTGGAACTCAAAAAGAAGGACGGGGCTTCGATCTTTGTCTCAACCAACAGCCACCTTTATTATGATAAGAACGGGGCTGTGGCCGGTATCGAGGGGATCTTCCGCGACATCACCGAGCGGAGGCTAGCACAAGAGGCGCTTTCCCGCAAGAATGAAGAACTGAATATCGCGTATGAACAACTGGCCGCGACGGAAGAAGAACTCCGGAAAAACTTTGATGAACTGAACCAGAGCCAGCGGGCTCTTGAGCAGGCAAGGAAAAAACTCAGCCTCCTCAACGCGGTGACATTTGAGGATATCCAGAACGCCATTTTCTCATTATCGGGCTTTATCAACCTGCAGATTGCCAATGCACAAGAACCGTCACAGGAAAAAATCCCCCGTCGCCAGGAAGAGATTGTAAAAAAGATCGGGACATCGCTTGAATTTGCACGGAATTACCAGGACATGGGGATCAACCCGCCGCGATGGCAGAATGTCTGCCAGGTATTCCTCTTTGCGGTATCGCACCTGGATTTCTCCGGCATGGAAAGGAAAATTGCGCTTGACGATGTGGAGATCTATGCCGACAACCTTCTTGAAAAAGTCTTTTTCAACCTTGCCGAGAACACAAAACAGCATGGCGGGACTGCCACCCGGGTATCCCTTTCGCATAGCGAGACACCGGAAGGGCTCCTGCTAATCTATGAAGATAATGGTGCCGGTGTGGATGCCGCGCTCAAGGAGAAGATCTTCAGCCGCGGATATGGTGTGAAGAAAGGGATGGGACTCTACCTGGCACGGGAAATTCTGGGAATTACCGGCATCCAGATCAAAGAGAACGGGGTTCCGGGGCAGGGTGCACGGTTTGAGATCCTGATCCCCCCCCAGAAGTACCGGTTCCCCCACAAGGATTCCGGGTAATTTTCCCGGTGGAAAAAAGGGATATGGATTTTCTGGTATCAGTATTTGTACCAGCGGCCTTTGCTGTCATATTCCCCGGTCATCTGCCGGGTCTCCCCGGTCCCGCCCACCAGTTTCCGGTAAAATGTGGCCTTGTAACTGACAAGCAGCGGGACGAGAATCAGGAACCCGAGGAAGATGACAACGGCAGTGAGCCACATGCCATCGGTGCCGATCATTCCCATAAACTGGCCGGGGGTGAGCTCCTGGAACGCGGTCTGGTTCTGCTCATAGAGCGTTGCAAGGGGTTCGAGTTTTTCTAAGAGGAGTGCTTCCCAGACAATCATCAGGCCAAAAAATACCGAGAATCCCGCAAGTGCGCTGATAACAAAGAAGCCGATGACCTCAAACGCGTTCTCCGACACCAGGACGATGCTGCGCTGGATAGATTCGAACACTTTTCTGTCCTCATACACTGCCGCCATGTCAAAGAAGAACGAGAGCATGAGTGTCGGGATCATGACACAAAACGTGAGTACGCCAATAGTCCCGGGATCGGGGGTGCTTCCCAAAAACCCAAACGTGACGATGAGGAGGATGAAGATGACAAGCAGCGTAAAGCAGATCACCAGGAGCGGGAGGAGCACACGGAAGTAATAGTGTATGCCTTGCCGGACCAAATCCCGGATATCCCCGGTTCCGTCCCGGATCAGGGCTATCATGCCGATTATGAAAATGAGGACGACGAGCCCCGAGAGGATCATGATGCGGCTGGTGAAAAACGCGCCGGCAGTATTGAACAGGATGAAGAGGGCAGCGGCAACAAGGCCGCAGATGATACCGGGAATCCAGAGGATGGGCATCCGGCCAAGAAGCCGGAGGGATTCGCGGAACGTTTCGACAACCATTGTTACCGGTTCCTCGGCATGGCAACAATCTCGCGGACCTGGAGGTCAAAGAAGCCTGCCGTGTGGGCAGGTCTGATAACGCAAACCGTATCTGCGCCGGTTGCGGTCCCTCCCACCGCAATTACTTCCTTGTCAACACCAATGGCTCCCTGGTCTGCGGCTATCAGTACGCATTCCACCGCAACCTTGAGTCCGATAGCAACAGTTCTCCGGAGGGTCTCTGCCACGACTTCGGTTCTGGAGCTTCCGCCCAGTTTTGCGGAGCGCGATATTGCGCGCTCAAGACCGGACAGGGCGTGGGTGCCGGTGATAATTTTCACGCCATCGTTGCGGAGCCGGCCTGCGGTTTCGGCCGAGAACTCCCATTCGCCGGGCCGGGTGAACCCGACAACGTGGGAGACAACGATGAGCTCAAGACCGGAACCTTTGAAGATCTCTGCAAAGACTTCGGCTGTTCTGCCGGATGTGCTGGCAACAAGGACCGACCGTATCCCGGTCTCTCGTGCACGCTCAAGGGCGAACCGCGCACAGTCCGCGGTGTTGGCGGGCCCCGGGGTATCGAAATAATAGATCTTTTTGGAGGTAAACGTCATACGTACTCTTTAATAAGCCGTAATGGAAAAATCTTTGTCAGATTCTGCCCGGCGATCTGCCGGAATTCTTTGTACCATTCCAGGAGCTATCATGATCACCCTTGCCCTTGCCGGAAAACCCAATTGCGGAAAATCCACCTTCTTCAAGGCAGCCACCATGGCCCATGCTGAGATTGCCAATTACCCGTTTACCACCATCAATCCCAACTTCGGGGTAGCCTATGTGCGGGACCGGTGTGCCTGCGCTGACCTGCCGGTCAAATGCAGCCATTGTGTGGAGGGCAACCGGTTTATTGCCGTGAACCTGATCGATGTTGCCGGGCTTGTCCCGGATGCCCACAAAGGAAAGGGGCTCGGCAACCAGTTCCTCGACCACCTCCGCCAGGCCAACGCGATCCTGCATATCATTGATGCCAGCGGCGGGACGGACAGCGAGGGTAACCCGGTCGGGACCGGGAACCATGATCCCGGCAAGGATGTTGAGTTCCTGGGCTTTGAGATGACCATGTGGGTGTACGGGATCCTGGACAAGCACTGGACGCGGCTGAACCGGCAGGCGCAGGTCAAGGGATTCTCCATTCACCAGGCAATTGCCGATACATTTACCGGGCTGGGTATCACACCGGAGGATGTCCGGGATGCGGAACTTGCGCTCAAGATCGATCTGGTTCACGCAAAGATGGAAGATCTTGTCCCGTTCTGTGCCACGATTGTGAAGATTTCAAAACCAATGCTCGTTGTGGGCAACAAGTTCGATGAGGCCCCGGAAGCCCTGAGGGCAAAACTGGCAGAACAGAAAGTTGCCTTTGCAAGCGCGGCATCGGAACTGGCCCTCCGGAATGCGGCTGCAGCAAATGTGATCAAATACCTGCCGGGCGATGCAGAGTTTAAAATTGCCAACGAGGCCACACTCTCCGCGCCGCAGAAAGCCGGCCTTGCGAAAATTGCTGATGTCATGAAGCAGTGCAAGGGAACCGGTGTCCAGCAGGCAATTAACCGCGCGGTCTTTGAACTCCTCGATATGATCATTGTCTACCCGGTGGAGGATGAGAACCATTTCTGCAACAAGCAGGGGGATGTCCTGCCGGATGCGTACCTGATGCGTAAAGGGTCAACGCCGCATGATCTGGCGTTCCAGGTCCACACGGATATTGGCAAGGGGTTCCTGTACGCGGTGGATGCCAGGACCAAGATGCGGATCAAGGAGAATCACATTCTCAAGAACGGGGACATCATTAAAATCGTAAGTGCCGCCAAGTAGGGGATTATGCGGCACGTCCGCGACGCAGTATGACGGTTGTCATCCAATTGTCAGACAATGCGGACGCACTTTTCCAAAAACTCCCCAGTTTTCACGTTTTTTCTGCGCAAAAAGCCATTTTATCCGGAAAGTTTATAAGCTGAAGTTGAGAACACTGAACTTACCGAAGAACGAGAGAAACGGTAGGAGGTGAAGTCATGGGTGGAGAGATATACCAGGCACAGGTGATCAGGAATTTCTTTGACTGCATCACCGGGACAGACCGGAACTTAACACGCATTTACATGTGCGTGATGAGCCTTGCAAAGCTCCGCATGGAGCCGCCGGAGAAGATGGCGGCACTTGTCGACCAGCTGAGGAAGAGCAAGATCCAAAAGGAGCTGTCCGTTGACATCCTTGACTATATGTGCGATGCTGCAAACCAGCTCGAACTCGAACAGGTCCAGACGGCGTTTGGCGTGAAGGACATCAAATCCGTTGCACAGGACTTTACGGGCATCAGTATGGACAGCCTGTAACCTTTTTTGAAAAAAAACTCTTGAGAAATTCATCTCACAACACATTCAGGGGGACTTCGCGTGTGACGCCTGCGCGTTCCCGTTTTCATGAATTTCCCTGATAGCATGCGGCAACGTTCCACGGGGCAAGGAGCGGCAGACTCCGGGCGCCCGTAGCACCATCCCTGACTGACGCTTGCCCGCACGGTTTTTTTTCCAGGGCAGTTTTTAGTCATCCGGTTTTTTCTGAAATTTTTTTAGGTGTTTTTGGGATTTTTTCTGAAATTTTTTCGTTTTCGTTTTTTCATTTTTTTTCGGATTTTTTTAAGGAGTTTTTTGAGGGGGTTTTTTGAGATTTTTTTGTTCAGAGAAAATTCTGAACATTTTTTCTGCCATGGATCAATCCCGTCCAACCATACTATTCCGGCAAGCCCGCCATGTTGGTGCGGTTCTTCCACCAAACGTCAACGAATCCCCCCATCCCCGACGGGCTCCGTCGGAGGGGGCCTATGGGACCCTACTAAGAATGTGCGTACTTCGGCGGACAAAAATTGTCCGGAAAGCGCCATTGATGAACATATCTGTACAATATTTCTGGGAAATCACCAGGCGATAACCTCACACCAGAGGAGGTCGGGGCTGGCCGGATACAGGATGATTCTCCGGCAGGATCATAAGAGGTCTACCCACACACCGCTCCTGGCTGGAGGCCGGGCTCGCATGACCGGGGGGATGCCCGGCAGGAATTCACGGTCCGCGAGGGGGATGCGTTGTGCGGAGCGATACACCGGTGTTTTTTAGAAAGAATCAGCCGGACTTTTCACATTTTTTACAACAAAAAAAAAATATGACCGGGGATTATTCGAGCTCCAGGGCTTTTTTGTAATCGTTCAGGAGCCGGATAATCAGCCGCCAGTGCTCTCCAAGCGCGTCTTCATCCTCTTCTGAAGTTATGAGGGCGACCACGTAGATAAGAATCAGGGCATTGTCAATCTCAAGGGAAACCGGATCTTCAACGCGTTCCGCGGGGATGCTGATGGCAAGAAATACGCGATCAGTTTCCGAGAAAGTGACTGGCAGTTCGTTCGTGATGACCGAGTTGACCCGGTCTTCGGCACTTGCCCTCAGGATCGCCATGGCTTTTTTCAGCACAGCATTCTGGGGGCTGTCGGGAATGAGCGCAATGGCATTGCTACATTCGCTGGTTGCTTTATCATAGAGTCCGAATTTGAACGCAAGAAATGATGAGGCAATCTCGTGCGCTGTTGCCGTAGGAAAACTCCTGAACTGTCCTCTCATACGCTCGATATACTTTTCTAGAAACTGGTCCATGTGCGTATCAATCCCGGGATTATTTCCTCAGGTAGTTCAACCGGCTCCTGCCCGGATTCCCGGGGATGTGACGGCATTTACCTGTTCTATAGCTTGGAACAACGTGCTACATCAACATATTGATAGGGGCGTTGAGCATGAACAGAACTCCGGACATCCATGATATATATGGGAAGGAAGCACCAATATTTTCGCTGACTGTATGGGTGCAGTAATTTTTTCCGATGTTCACGCAGACGCCGCGGCTATTGAAAGCCTGCGGTCCTGTATCCGGACACCGGCGTTCCGGCAGGTCTTTGGCCCGGTTGATCTCCTGATCAATCTTGGCGATCTCCTTCACCGCGGGAGCCATCCACAGGAAACCATGGAGACGTTCCACGCACTCTCCCGCGAGTATCCCACGCGCTCGGTTCTTGGCAACCACGACCATGCGTACCTGAACGGGATCCTTGTCAGTGGCAGCGATGCGGCAAGCACCTACCGGCACGAGCAGCTTCGCAACTCCCCGCTTCTTTCAGTGTTTGATGCAATGCCCATGGAATGGGTCGGGGAAAAGATGCTCTTTGTCCACGGGGGTCCGCTTGACCTGGGCACCCAGACGCTGCGGCTCAAATGCTGGCAGCGCCTCTCCCATGAACCGGGCGATTTTTTTACCGGTTACCATTACACGGCAGCGATGGCTTTCGATGCTCTGGAACAGCGCGGGCTCACACACATGGCCTGCGGCCACCAGCATGAGCATATCTGCTGCAAGAAGACCTCCGCGGGAATTGTCCAGCAGGAACTGAACTTTACCCCCCTCACCCTTGAGCAGGACGGGACCAGGATCCCGCTCGAAGTTGCCCGGGTGTCCATTGATGTCCCGACCCTCCTGCGAGTCGGCGGATGCCACGGTTTTACACCGGAGTTTGCCTATACCGATTATTCCGTTTTTTCATTCATCCGTATTTTGCCCCGGAACTGAATCCGGCAGGGATAATCCTCCTAATCCGCAGGAGCCTCGCCGGTTGGATATGCTGGATCTCGCTAAATTCCCTGTGCTTCTGCTCTTGCATATAAAGTCAGACAGGTATTTCCGATCAATTATGCGATATATTTATATTCCGTTACCACAAAGTGGTAATTATGCCTCGTGCAGGCGAGGGACGCTCTGTAAGGATCGATCCTGAGGTGTATGAGGCGCTTCTGGCGCTCAAACGCGGGAACATGACATTCTCCGATGTAATTGCCCAGATGCTTCGGGACTGCTATGGCTGGTCCGACGAATTCGCTACCGGCCAGAAAGGACTGGAGGACTATCTCGACATAAAGTCGAAGTGACACAAGGCCAGCCTGCACATGAAGCTGGCATAAAGGAAAAACTGCGGTGCCACTGCAATGAAAATGGTCATATCCGAAGATCTCAGCACAGAAAAACTCAACTGGCTTATCGAGCATGTTGATGAGATGTTTCTGGATATGGATGAAAACGAGAATGAAACCTGAAGTACCGGATCGGTCGTTCCGAACAGATACCCTCACACCGATTTCTGTTGCACTTCCTGGAATTGCACGTTCTTTCCCATAATCTCCCCCACCTCTTTTTGGAGTTCTTCAGACAGGAGCGGGATATTTTCCTGTGTCTTCTCCCGCCAGTGGCAGATCTCTGTCCGGGCATGCTGCTCTTTTTCAAGCATGAGGGAAAGCTGGTTTTTCTCGCGTTCAAGGGAACCGCCCCGGGCAAGGACCGGATGGGATGCCAGCGCTTCGCGGGCCACATGGCAGGCTTTCTCCCGTGCATGCAGGTCAGCACAGGTAGTCCGCATGGCCCGGCAGAACGAAACGGTGTCGGAGAATACGGATCGCTCTTCTTTATTTTTTACCGGGATCTCCCCGGCTTCAATCATCCGCTCCGCAACCGGGCATGCTGCGGCCAGGGCTTTTTCCAGGTCATCAGCATCCGGCAGTTCGTGATCGGAGAGGAGGAACATGGCATGCTTGAGTAAACCAATTTCCGCAGCATGCTTCTGCCGTGTCGCAATCTTTTCAGCTTTCCGGAAGACATGGGATGCCGTCATGGAGCTGGCAGCGTACGTGCGGAGGATCTCATCGCGCTGGTGTTCAAGATCAGAAAGCTCCACCTTCTTCTGTTCAGCTTCTGCCATCCCGGAATCGGTAGATAAGGATGATAATTCCTGACCGATAACTGCAATCCGATCTGAAATCTCCTGCACGCGCCGGGATATCCGCAGGTCTTTTTCAGCAGCAGTACCAAGATCCGTTTCGGCAAGGCAGAGTTTTTCGTACAGCTCCCGCACGTGCGCGATTGCCGCCATCTGCTTCCGGTAGGTTCCAAGAGCTGCAGTCATTGCATTGATCTCGTGCCCGATGGTATCAATCCCGGCACGGGATGCTTTCATCTCATCCGGGAATACAATCTGCAGGTACCGGCCAGGTCCTTTGACACTGTTAAGACAATTCCTGACACATTCCACAACAGCCGGGTAAAATTCCTCGGTATCGGCTGGCAAATCCTTTTCAAGCGCGGAATTCATTGCCCGGACAAACTGGGGGAGGGTATTTTTTGCAATGGTTTTTAATTTCGGGTGAATTTCCGGATCCTGTTCTGCATTGGCAAGGGTTTTGACAATCAGCTTCAGCTGGGCAACCGCATTGCGGATCGCCCGTTCAGGGGATTCTGTTTCTTTGCTGAGTGTCCCCCTTGCTGCAAATTCCATATCAGCTATGATACCCGGAACTGCATCACGGGAAATTACTACCGTTTCCGGCTCTTTTTTACCAAAGAGGTTTTTAAAAAAATCTCGCATGGATTCACTCCCCGTAGCTCAATCAGTACGGGCAATCTGGCGGAGCCGGCCAACCCCGTCGATCTCGTTCAGGACCTGCACAACCGCCGGCGGCACGAGTTCCTCCCAGGATTCCCCGGCAAGCATGCGCCGGCGGATCTCTGTGCCGCTGAGGGTATCGCGCTCGGACATTGCCGGGGACTGGACGTTTACCCGGGCTTCACTGAAGAGACGCACCACGAGCGGGTTTGAGGAATAACAGGTATCGAACGGGGGTGCCATGGACCGGACATGCGCAACCCAGAGCGCGTTGCGCTGGACATCTTCGATCGGGATGACATAGTACCGGCAGCCAAGCGATTCCAGTGCCCGGGTTATCATCATCACCCGCTCACCGGCCGTGAAGGGATTTTCCACACTGTGCGAGAGCTGGGCGCTCCCGATGCCGATGATAATCTCGTCCACTTTGTTGGCAATATGCTCGAGCACAGACTGGTGCCCGTTGTGATAGGGCTGGAACCGCCCGATATAGAACCCCCGTTTCCCATTCATGGTTTTACTCCCAGGTTGGCAATCCGTGCTGCAAATGCCCCGGCGGTAAAGCCGGCATCGATATTCACTACAGAAATTACCGAGCAGGACTGGAGCATGCTGGCAAGCGCAGCCCGGCCCTCCCCCATGTACCCGTATCCGACACTGACCGGAACACCGATAACCGGTTTGTCAACAAGCCCGGCAACAACCGAGGGCAGGGTGCCTTCCCGCCCGGCACAGACAATGAATGCATGGGCGGATACCAGCGGTTTCAATGCCGGAAAAAGCCGGTGGATGCCGGCTGCCCCGACATCGTACGCGGTTTTTACCTCACATCCCATCTCTTCGGCAATGACTTTTGCCTCTTCGGCAACGCGGATATCAGAGGTACCGGCCGTGATGATGCCGACAATTCCCCCGGTCTTTGCGGGTGCCGGGCCATTCCCCAGCACCATGACGCGACCGGCCTCGCGATAATCAAGATGGATCTTCTTCTTTTTTGCAAGCGCTTTTACAACACCGGCCTGCTCGGGGCTGATACGGGTAATTACACAGCGCCCTGCGGCTGCCGCAAGGCGGACCGCGATCTCGGCAAGATGCGCTGCATCCTTTCCCTCGGCAAGGACAACTTCCGGCATCCCGCACCGGACATTGCGCCCGATATCAAGGCATGCGATATCCCCCACCCGTTCCAGCCTTAAGCCTTCGATGGCCTCTGCTGCAGCATCAAGGGGCATCTTCCCTGCCTTGTACTGCGAGAGAATATCCGAAATCGCGCTGTGTTGCGGCATGGTTGTAATAATACAAATATGGAACACCGTATAATAAGTTACTACACTCGCATGACATACCTCGTTTACGTGGCGGCTTTCGGGACCGTGGCGGTTATCTTCCTCTGGCTCCGGGATGCCCGGATCTTTTTCCGGACCGGTCTTGCATCATTCCGCACAGCAGCGTACCACGGAGTCCTGTATGGCGCGCTTGCCACGCTTGGCATGATGATCACGATGGGAATCGAGAGCTTCGAAGTTGTCGGCCTTGGCCTCATCCTTGCCGCGCTCTACCTGCAGGGACGCCTCGAGCGGGAGTGGATCTGGAAGGATGAGGACACGTTCACCCGTTTCCTGGGCAGCGTGCCAATTCGCCGGGCGAACAAGAAATAATGGTATAAGTCGAGTACTAGGATAGGGATTTTTAATCATGCTCCAGAAACCACGGGGAACCCGGGATTTTTTACCGGATGAGATGGAGGCACGTCGCGCTGTTGAGTGGCGCCTCCGCGAAGTTGCACGGCGGTGGGGATACCGCGAAGTCTGTACGCCGGAATTCGAGGACCTTGAGCTCTTCACCATGCGGTCCGGCGAAGGCATCATTGAGGAGATGTATGTCTTTGAGGACAAAGGCGGCCGGAAGATGGCCCTGCGCCCCGAGATCACTGCCGCGGTCATCCGCATGTACATCAACGAAGCCAAGGTCGCCCCCAAGCCCCTGCGCTGGTGTTACTATGCAGACTGCTTCCGGTACGAACGCCCGCAGAAAGGCCGGTACCGCCAGTTCTGGCAGTTCGGTGTCGAGCTGATCGGGGCGGATACCGCCGCAGCGGATGCAGAAGTGATCATGCTCGCATCAGACATGCTGAACTCGACCGGTGTGAAATACGAGCTCAAAGTCGGTCACCTCTCACTGATGAGAAATCTTGTCAAAGACCTTGAACCCGTGATGCAGAGAAAAGTCCGGGCACACCTTGACAAGAAAGATTTCGATGGCCTGAAAGCCACGCTTGAGTCCCTCAACAGGAGCGATCTTGCCGGGTCGCTTACAGCACTGGTTGAAACCCGGAATCTTGCCGAGGCATTCGAGATTGCCGGTGCAATCCCGGAAAAAGAGCGTCTGGAGCAGACAGTTGCATCGCTCGATGCATGTGGGGTAAAATATTCCTTAAACTTCGGGATCGCCCGCGGGCTTGATTATTACACGGGCGTCGTCTTCGAAGCATTTGCCGAAAACCTTGGTGCCGAGAACCAGATCCTCGGTGGAGGAACGTACCGGCTTGCCCACCTCTTTGGCGGCGATGACGTTGCCTCCTGCGGGTTTGCCATTGGCTTTGACCGCGTCATGGTCTCCCTTGGCGAAACCACGGCAAAGAAAGACACCATTGTCGGCCTTGTCTGCATGCCGGAAGGCAGGAAGCGGGCTCTCGAAGTCGGCCGGGCATTCCGTGATGCGGGCATCCGCACCGAGATGGATCTCATGGAGCGGGGCCTTGGCGCCCAGCTGGCCCATGCAGCAAAATCCGCTGATTTCGCCGTCGTGATTGGCAAAAAAGAAGCCGAATCCGGCGAAGTCACCCTCAAGAACCTGCATTCCGGCGAACAGAAGACCACGAGTCTTGAAGCAGCCCTTGCCGAGGTGCGCGCCCATGGTGCTCGCTGAGGAGCTGGCAAAGAAACAGCGCAGCATCAGTGTTGCAGAATTCTTCGAGAAGAACAAGCACCTGCTCGGGTTCGATTCCCCCACCCGCGGGGTCATCACCACCATCAAGGAAGCGGTCGACAACTCGCTGGATGCCTGCGAAGAAGCGCAGGTACTGCCGGATATTTTTATCAGCATCAAAAAGATCGGCCCGGAGATATTCCGGATCATTGTCGAGGACAACGGGCCGGGCATTGTTCCCAAACAGGTCCCGTTCGTTTTTGGAAAACTGCTCTATGGATCTCGGTTCCACCAGATCCGGCAGACCCGGGGCCAGCAGGGTATCGGGATCTCGGCAGCAGTCCTCTATGCGCAGCTGACAAGCGGTGTCCCTTCGGTTGTCATCTCCCGCACCAGCGCAAAGGAGCCGGCGTACCGGTTCGAAATCCAGATCCATATCGAGACCAACGAGCCGGAGATCATCTCCGAGGGCCCGTTCGAATGGGACCGGACCCACGGGACGCGGGTGCAGATCGAGTTCAAGAGTACGATGGCGGCAAAAAAGAAACTCGTCGAGTACCTCCGCTACACATCAGTTGTCAACCCCCATGCGCGCTTCCGCGTGGAACTGGACGATGAGACATTCACCTTCGAGCGCGTGAGCCAGGAAGTGATTGCCTGCCCGGTTGCCATCCAGCCCCATCCCCACGGCATCGAGTTCGGCCAGCTCAAGCGCATGGCAGCAGCAAGCGAGGAGAAGTTGCTCGATTTCCTCATCAACGGCTTCAGCCGCGTCGGAAAAAAGGTTGCGCAGGACATGTGCGACCGGGCCGGGCTGAAAGGGAGCGTGAAGGCAAAAGGCCTTGACGCCGACCAGCTCAAGACACTCCTTGCTGCCATGCAGGAGATCGCGGTCCCGGCTCCCCCGTCATCCCAGTGCCTCTCGCCTATTGGTGAAGAACTGATCCGGAGAGGTCTTGACAAGGAGTTCCAGATGGACTTTGTCGCAGCCCGCACCCGGCCGAGCTCGGTCTTCTCCGGCCACTCGTTTATGGTCGAAGCGGCCATCGGGTATGGCGGAAAACTCCCTTCGGAAGGCAACGCGATCATCCTCCGGTTTGCCAACCGCGTCCCGCTCATGTACCAGCAGGGCGCGTGTGCAATCACCGACTGCATCTCGCGGGTCAACTGGAAATCCTACAACATCTCCCAGCAGGGACTCCCCGTAGGCCCGATCCTGATCCTCGTCCACGTGGCATCGTCCAATGTCCCGTTCACGAGCGAGAGCAAGGATGCAATCGCGAGCATCCCCGAGATCGAAAAGGAGATCATCCTTGCCCTGCAGGACCTGGGCCGGGACCTGAAACTCTTTGTCTCGCGCCGGGACAAGAACAAGCTCGCCGAGGACCGGGCGCGTGCGGTCTGCGCAATCATTCCGGAGATTGCAGAAAAAGTCAGCGAGATCGTGGAAAAACCGCTTGTCGATACCGCACCGATTGAAGGAAAACTGATGCGCAAGCTGATTGTCAAGAAACAGACCCGTAACGGCAGGATCACAATCGAACTCGCCAACTACAGCGGCTTCGATGGCGAGATCTCAGTCTACGATATCTCTGCCGACAATGCCGAAGACGCAAAGCCCAAAGCGGACTTTGTCAGCGAGATGGACGGCCAGTTCACGAAAGTCTGGAAGATCGTTGTGCCGCCAAAGGACGTAGCCCGGATCTCCTATTCCGGTAAGGGCGGGGGCATCCTGGAAATCCGCGGCATAGACGATGCAAAGAAGATGGTGGTGGATCTCGATGTCTAAAGCTGAACTGGAAAAGAAGTCGATGGCGGCCTTACTCC
>JAAZNH010000190.1 GCA_012798365.1 Methanomicrobiales archaeon
CCGGGTGCCGCCCTGTCGTTTTCGGGTGCCCTGCATCCGGCCCGGCTGTCGTTTCAGGCCGGCACCATCCGGCCTGCACAGGAATTCCGCCGCGTTTATCATTCATCACATGCAAGAAAAGAAACAACGGCCGGGCGGCTGCCGTTTGTCTCCCCGTGCGGCAACCCGCCCGCGACCAGGATCTCCGGTTCCACAACCCGGCATGGTGACCCATGGACGAGTTCCCCCCGCCCCTCCGCGTGCTGCAGCTGATACTGGCAGGTTTCTGCCTCTTCTTTGTGTTCCTTGCCGTCTTCATTGTGATCTTCTCAAACTCCGCCCTCATGACGCCGCACGTGGTGATCGACCCTGCGGCACCGCCGCTTCCCCCGGTCAACGTGACCCGGTCATTCATCTGGCACAACACTTCCTACACCATCCCCCTGAGTGTCAACGGCACCGTGTACGCAGCAACGAAGAAGACGTTCCGCACGATCTTCATGGTCGGGAACGTCAGCGACCTTGAGGACCGGTACTTCGGGGCGATCCGCAATGATCCTTCGCAGGAGGACATTTACGAGGATCTGCTCTCGTCGTTCCGGCGGATCCGTTCCGAACAGCATCTTTCAGATGACGAGTATCTTGAACTCATGGCCGCGTACGTCCAGACCATCCCCTACCGTGACGGCGGGACACAGCCCCCCAAGTACCCCTCGGAACTGCTCGTTGACAATATGGGCGACTGCGATGACAAGGCGATCCTCCTGTCGGGCCTCCTGTCCCGCGAGGGCTACACGGTCGTGCTCTTCCGGTTCGGTCCCGAGAGCCACATGGCGATGGGGATTGGTTCCGATGCATTCCCTTACAAGGCAACCGGCTACACGTACCTGGAGGCGATGACCCCGGCGTACGCGGGCGTGCCGTCCTTTACCCTTGTGACAAAAAAGCCACTGAAATCCGATCCCGTGGTGATCCCGGTCAGCACCGGGCCGCGCCTGTACCGGAGCGGAAACCAGACGAGCCTGATCCGGAACATGACTGATGAGTCCGAAACACGGGTCCGGGACCTCAGCGCACGGCTGGATGCTTACCCGGCTGAATCACGGGCAGGCCCGGAGTACCTGGCCCTGCTGGCTGAGCGGGACCGGTACACGCGGATTCACGAGTACCTCCGGAACAACCCGCTTGACCGGCCGGGCGCGTTTGCATACCTGCAGCACGAGATGAACGGGTCCCTCTCCCTGCCGCCCGGGCCGTGACCGGGCTGACAACAAACTATATCTGCGGGTTACGGGAATCTAGAGTCAGCATATGGCAAAATTCTGCCCTGAATGCGGCAAGAGCATCTCGGATTCACTCAACTACTGCCCCTCCTGCGGGGTCCGGCTGGACGCCGTGATACGGAGGCAGGGCGGTCGCGGGGCGGATGCCGCAGCCCCTGTGCGTCAGGGACCGGCCCCCCCAGCACGTGGCTCCGCCTCACCTGCAGGTATTCCTTTTGTGGTGTACGGCGTGGTGATTGCTCTTGTTACTATTCTCGTCGTGATAGCGGCAGTAATATTCGTCCCCTCCGTCAATGAACCGGTGATGGGGATTCTGACAGCGCCGCTGGATATCTCGTCAGCTGTGGGGGGTGGTCCTGCAGCTCCCCCGCCACTCGCTACCGCAACGACCGTTCCGGTGGAAAGCCAGCGCACAAAGAATGCCCGGATGCTCCGGGAGATGGTGGAGGAGTACCATGCCGGCCACACGTATATCGGGGACGATGTCTTTGACTGCGAGAAGATGGCAACCGATGTCTGGAACATGGTAGTGACAAAGGGGATAAATGCAACCATCCAGATCGGCAACGTCAAATCAGAGGCCGCGACCATGAAAGATGCCGACCATGCCTGGGTGCTTGCAGAGATTGCGCCTGGTGACTGGATTGCGCTTGAGACTACTGGAGGGTACCTGGTCTGTGCTGACCGGGCCATCTGTTCCGTGAACAACACGCTGTACTTCCGGGGATGGAGTTACCGGAACCCCCGGGAGTACCAGGATGCGCTCGAGAATCTGCGCCATCCCTGTCCGGCCGGGTACGTGTACGGGCAGGATATGGTCTGCCACGAGGCCTGCGGCGGAAGCCATTACTGCTCCAACAATTCGGTCTGCGTGAACGGGCAGTGCCGGGGATGCGAGAGCGGGTATGTCCTTGGCGATGACATGAAATGCCACAAGGCCTGTGAGTCCCCGACAACGTACTGCACCGGAAACACCGTCTGCGTGAGCGGCCGGTGCCGGGGATGTGATGCCGGGTATATCCTTGGCGAGGACCTGCAGTGCCACCAGCCCTGCGGCACGACGACCTCGTACTGCACGGGCGATTCGGTATGTATCAACGGCCAGTGTCGCACATGCCCTTCCGGGTACACGATGGGGCCGGATTACCGGTGCTACCTGCCCTGATCCGGACTCCTGCACAGGGGCAGACTCGCCCCCCTGCCGTATCCATGGATTCCTGCAGGGCATAAAAAAGGCAACCGCGATACGCACTGGTGAACCCGGAACAATGAACTGTTAACGGGGCAGCCTTGCGGCCCGTTCAGCCTCATTTTTTGTCAAGGGTTTTCCGGTATATCCTGACAACCTCCCCGTGGTCGTCATAATCGCTCTCACGGTACACCCACCCGTTCTTCTCGTAATAGCCGGTCATTTTCGTGTACAGGAATATCTCTTTGTAGCCCATGTCCTGTGCCCGGGTTACCACATGCTTTTGGAGGAGGGTGGCAATTCCCGTACTGCGCCAGGCCGGCTGGACATACAGCACTGCCATCCACGGGGTGAATTCCTGTCGCGAGAGGAGATCGGTGCGCAGGAGCCCGACGGTTCCTACCGGTGTTGTCCCCGCTAAGGCAACAGAGATTGACGGTAATCCGTCCCGCTGCGAATGCGCAACGAGGCTCCGGTACAGCTCCTTGTTTTTCGCTGTTCCCCATTCGCTCCAGAGCCAGCCGGCGATGGTGTCAAAAAGCGCCGGATGGTCTGCAACCGGTTCAAGGGAAATCTGCATGGCTGTATTCAGGGTATGCCGGGGAAGGTGAATGAATCTTTTTAAAAAAAAGGAACGAGCCCTGGGAACTGGCAGAGAAAAAGATAGATGAAGGTTTTTGGCGTTACGGGACGAACCGGAGGCCGGGATAGATCATGCCGCGGTGATCATCCTTCGTGATACCCACGCCAAGCTGGTCGGTGACAATGTCCCGGAACTCATTTTCGAGAACTACCCTGGGGAACCGGTGGGTCTTTCTCTGGAATGACCGGACCCACTCGCTCCAGAGCAGCATGCACTGGACATCGCGCAGGCCGTCCGGCCGTACATGGTGGGTGAGGAACTCGTCAAGGAGCATAATCTCGCGGTATTCCTCGGGGCTGATGTCGGTTCCGCTCAGGGTTGCCCGCTCCTCGAACCGGGTAAGGATGGTCGGGGCAGTAGTAATATCAAGAAAACCTTTCGGCTGGGCGGTCGCAGATCCGTTACCTGTCGTAGAATTGAGCGCAGGTGTCATGGTTAATCAGCAACTTTGTATGTGAAACAGGCTGGTTATATAATTATGGGTTGTTTGGTGCACCTCGTTTCCGGGTTGTGAGAAAAGATGCACCACATTGGGTCATCTCTCCCCGAAAAATGCGTGATTTTCCCATTGGAAAAAAGCGTAATATATTTATATTTTATATGAGTCGATCCCCCCGTGTTTTCCCGGAAATCCTGCCCCGGGTTCCCAAAATCCGGGGAATCCGACTTTGGAATCCCGCGCTTGTAATGCGCGCTGGATTACCTGGGGTGATGTACATCCGAAAGAGACCTCGTTGTACTCCAGCACAGGTTTATCGCGTCCCCCTCCCAATGGTGTGGGAAGATCTATCATGGAAAAAATCACGCTCGGCCCGATGCCGTACATGAGTGTCATGCCCACCCTGCTCGTGGGCGCGAATGTGAATGGAAAAGCAAATTACATGACTGCTGCCTGGGCAACGGTTGCCTGCATGGCCCCGCCCATGGTCTGCGTGGCCATCAACAAGAGCCGGTATACTCTCAGAGGGATCGAGGAGAACAAGACCTTCTCCTTAAACGTCCCCCCGGCAAAGGATGTTGTTGCAGCGGATTACTGTGGTATCGTATCCGGGGAGAAAGTGGACAAGACCGCGGTGTACACCTCGTTTACCGGCAAGCTGCAGACCGCCCCGATGGCAAAGGAGTGCCCGGTCAATATCGAATGCAGGCTTTTTACGATGGTAGACTGTGGTAGCCACGTCCTTGTTATCGGTGAGGTTGCGGAGGTCCATGCGGACAAGTCCGTTGTTACCGACAACAAGCCTGATGCCCTCAAGATCAACCCGATTGTCTATGCCCAGTCAACCTACTGGCATCTTGGCATGCAGGTGGCAAAGGCCTTCTCTGCGGGGAAGGAATTCAAAAAGAACTAACCCGTATCTTTTTTTCCGGGCAGAAAAGCCGTGCAGCAGGGAAATTTTTTTTTATTCCGCTGCCTGCACGGGCACACGTCTTTACGAAGGGTATGATGTATTCCCCGGAGGGGGTCCTGGATCCTGCAGGGAATCCCCTGCAGGCCTGCCTCGTACCCTGGCTATTGCAGGTTATCTATTGTGATCATGCGGCCGGTGTGGTATTGCCGGCCGGATGATCACGAACGAACCTTTCGGTTAGCTGGAACCGCAACGGGTGATATCCGGCAGCCTGCGATTATTGGCGTCTTCCAGCTGCACCGGATACCAGGACGAGCCCGGCAAGAGCCGCACAGATGAGAATGGCTTCCGGGCCCGGGGTGTAGGTGGCCCGCCGGGCCGGTGCCGGCGGTTGTACCGGTGTGGGTTCAGGCGTGATCTCAATATATTCTGCGGGAGTCAGGTTGACGGTCACTTCCGTTACCGGAGGTTGCGTGGGAACCACTGTTGGCACAACGACCATGACCTCCTTTCTCACCACGGATGATTTGACCGGTTGTGCGTCAGGGCCGTTCTCCTGGAGTTTCATCAGAAGGATCGAGGCTGACTGGTTGAGCGCTGGCGTTGTTCCGGTCAGTTTCACTTCAACATCGAACTGCTTGCTTGAATAACTCAGGGACCACCCGTCCAGCCGGACCTGCATCCCCTGGCGGACCGGGATTTGTTCGACGATGGCTGGCTGGTTCTCCATGGGTTCAACCCTGGTAACGGTCCAGCGGGGGTTTGAAAGGTCCGTGTACATGATAAGCGAGTTGTCGTTGTCAAACGTCGAACCTGTCATCCACGAGTCAAAATGCAGCTTGCAGCTTGCCGCTACTTCCGTTCCCGGGGGCATCTCACTTCCGGCTGGCGTAACTTTCCATTCACTCATTGTCCAGCCAGAAACGGCAGGGGTAAGAATGACCAGGGCCATGACCAGAACCATGACCCGGACCCGGAAGCGTGCGGGGTGCAGGGAAAACTTCATACCAGTTCAACGACGTAACACGGAATAAAGATTCCGGGTTGCATTCCTTTTTGGGCCCGGTGACGGGGCCGCAGGAATCCGTGATTCTTCCGGATGAAAAGCAAGAGGTTATATTGGTTTTTTTTCAAGTACTATAGGGTAAATCGGGAGCCTGGAATATTCCCGGCAGCATTCATCAACAGACAGGCGCAAACGCCGGGAAACAAGGTCAGTCTCATATGTATACTATTCTTTTTGTGGATGATGACGAGGTCCTGCTGGGTCTCAACAGGATCTACCTTGAAAAGACCGGCGATTTTTCGGTCCATACGGCAACAACGGCACATGCGGCCCTTGAAAACCTTGCCACAACCACCTATGATGCCATCATCACGGATTACCAGATGCCGGATATGGACGGGATCACGTTTCTTAAAACCGTCCGCGGGCGGCATGCAACGCTGCCGGTCATCATCCTGACCGGCCGGGGCCGCGAAGAAGTGGTTATCGAGGCGTACGAGTCCGGTGCTGATTTTTACATCCAGAAAGGTCCCGACACACAGGGAATGATTACTGAACTGCGGCACAAGATCCTGCGGGCGATTGAACACCGGGGCATGATAGCAGAACTCGATCACTCCCGCCAGCAGATGACCGATATCATCAACTTTTTGCCGGATGCTACCTTTGTGCTGGACATAAAAGGCCGTGTTATTGCCTGGAACCGTGCCATGGAGCAGCTGACCGGCATCAACCGTGATGCGATGCTCGGCAAGGGAGAATACGAGCATTCCCTCCCGTTTTACGGGACGAAGCGCCCGATGCTGGCAGACATCATCCTGAATAAGAATACGGTGGCCAGCGGGTATGACCACATCGAGCAGAACGGGGATAAGATCTCTGCAGAGATCGTCATCCCCCATTTCCACAACGGGCGCGGTGCTATCATGTGGGCAACTGCCGGTCCGCTCTATGATGCAACCGGCGCGATCACCGGTGCTATCGAATCGATCCGGGATATCTCCGACCTCTGTGCCATGAAACGCGATCTCTGTATCGCCCGGGAGGCCAACCAGGCCTTCTCCGATCTCATCCCGGTTGGTATTTTCGAGATGGACAAGGATAACCAGCTCAGCTTCTCCAACATCGCTGCATGTGCCATGTTTGGTGTCATCAGGCAGGACCTGGGAAAGCCGGTCTCCATCTTTGATTTTGTTGCCCCTGAGGATCACGAACGGGTCAGTGCTGACATCACTGCCGTCATCTTCGGGAAAGCGAGTACCGGCAGGGAATACCAGCTCGTGCGCAAGGACGGGAGCAGGTTCCCCGGCCTCGTCTATGCGGCACCCATATCTGACCCGGATACCCAGCAGACGGTAGGCGTCCGGGGTGTTATTGTCGACCTGACCGAGCGTAAGCGGCAGGCGCAGGATCTCCTCGAGAGCCGGGAGCGCCTTGATCTTGCCGTTGATGCCGGTGACCTGGGAATCTGGGACATCGATATGGGCCGGATGGAGATCCACGATATCCGCAGGTGGGCCGGCCGGGCGCTCGGGTATCCACCCGAAGACCTTGAGAAAGTGACGATTGCAACGGCCCGCTCCATGGTCCATCCCCTTGATGTCCCGCACCTGCTCTCCCATTTCCTGCTCCACCAGTCCGGCATGGAACCCCTGTTTGAATCGGAGTTCCGCCTCCTGGCAAAGAACGGCAGCTGGCAGTGGGTGGCGGTACGGGGCAAGATTATCGGGCGCGACGCCGCGGATAACCCGGCCCGGATTATCGGGGTCATCAACCTGATCACCCGGCCCAAGCGCCGCTCTGAAGCGGGCTCCCGCATCTGATACCCGCCCCTCGCCCCCCCGTGCCGGAGGTATCCCTCTCTTTTTTTTGGACTCCTTACCCGTCCATTCCCGTCCAGCATTGCTCTACGGCGGGTCATTGACCAAATCCGGATGATAATGACCATTGCGAGCCGGCAGAAAAACTGTGCCGCTCCTGTCGAACAGTTTAATAATACTCAGGGTGAACGGGATATTACCAGAACCATGTCCGGCTCCGTATCCCGGGAGAACGATGAGGCACTCACTCTTGCACGACAGGGTAAGTACCTGGAAGCAATCGCCTGTTACGACCGGGCCCTTGCAGTCAACCCGAAAAACGATCTCCTCCTCAACAGCAAGACAATCGCCCTTATCACGGTTGGCAGGTACGAAGAGGCGCTTTTAGTATCGGCAAAGGCTGCATCCGTCAACCCGGAATGTTCCGACATCTGGATCAACCGTGCCGTTGCTTTCGAGAAACTCGGCCGGTATCCTGAAGCACGTGAATCCCTTGAACGTGCAACGGCCATCAATCCTTATGATCCCTATGCTTATGCCCTGCTTGGCATCGTGTACCAGAAAATGGATCACGAAGATCTTGCCATGGAACAGAACCGGAAGCTCCAGGAGCTGATGTTTCCCAATGAATATGCGGGCTTCTTTTTTGGCACGGCAGCCTTTCTCCTTGGCCTGCTTCTTGGCGGAGTTCATAGTGTTGAAGGCCGGCCCTTCGAGATCGTTGTCCCTGCCCAGCTGATCATCCTCCTGTTCTTCGGTATCATCTGCATCCTGTACTGGAAATCCCTCCGGCAGCAGCAGGAGATCCACCGGAAGGTGATCGTGGTCCCGTACCCGGCACCGGTCCCGGGTGACCGGAGCACCCGGGGAATGTACTTTGTCCTTTCCCTGATGGTTATCGTGTTCGTCCTGGGGATGCTCTTCGGGAGCAATGTGTGGACCTGGATGCAGCTCACCCCGCCCCTGTGAATAGTGCCGCCGGTAGTGTCCCGGGCCATCCCCGGCCCGGTCCGTTCAGCCCCGGTTGGGGCCCTGACAGAAAAGTGAAGGTTTTTATCCCATATGGAAGTAAGTAGGATCACCCACTTCCCGCAGGGAAGGTCATTACTGGCCGGTGCGGGAAGAAGCAGCGAGCGTGTCCGGACGTGGCCTACAATATCCTGATTGTCGAAGATGAGATGATCATCGCAATGGAGATTGCGGCTGTCATTAAGAAGATGGGACATTCCGTAGTGGGAACCGCAATGAAAGGCGAGGATGCCATCAGCCTTGCCGAACTCCGCCATCCTGATCTTGTCCTGATGGATATCTTCCTCAAAGGCATGATGGACGGGATCACTGCCGCGGAGATCATCTTCCACACGTACAATATCCCCGTGATCTACCTGACGGCCAACTCCGATGTGAACACCCTTGAGCGGGCCCTGAAGACCAAGCCGTTCGGGTACCTGACAAAACCGGTCAATGCAACGGAACTGCATACCGCCATCGAACGCGCCCTCCATAAGTTCCGCCACATGTGAGTGCCTCAACCCCGTGCGGTCCCGGCCCTGTGGCGCATCCCTGCACCAGAAATCCCCAGGAGTACCTGATCGATCGTGAATCCCGGCACAACCCCGCAGATCCAGTTCAATGTCCGGGCAAAGATCCTCATTGTTTTCCTCGTGCTCTCGATGGCAACCCTCATCATCATGGGCATTGCCGCGGTTATCACCATCAGCGATATCGGGAATTCGGCACAGGAGAGCAGCACAACGCTTGGGACCGTGGCAGTCCGTGACAGCAGTGCAGCGCTCTGGAACGGGACAGAACAGTACATGATCCGGATCGCCACCGACCAGGCTGACCTGGTTGACCAGATCTTCTGGTCCACGGAAGCGGAACTCACTCTCCTTGCCGATCATGCCCGGTCGGTCGAGAATTCTCCCGCTGCCGGATCAGGGATCCGCTCCTACCCCGTCTCTGTACTCCCACCGGACCCGATGCGGGCAACGGTCGTTTATATCGCGCCGGGCAGTCAGGTGCGGGAAACGGATCCAGAGTACCTGGCGCTTGCCGGGATGGATGACATGCTTGCGTCCATGTACCGGACGGATGGTGACCTTGTGTCGGTCTATGTGGCAACCGAGTCCGGGATCCTGCGGGCATACCCCTGGGAGGGCGACCTTGGACCTTCTTATGACCCGCGGACCCGTTCGTGGTTTGCTGCCGCGAAGGCCTCTGATAAGGTCGCCTGGAGCGAACCATACGTGGATGCATCCGGCCATGGCCTGATCCTGACCAGTTCAAAGAGCATTCCCACGCGGTATGGGACCTGGGTGGTGGCTTCCGATGTCACGGTAAGCCAGCTCAGCACCTATACCAACCTGACGCTCGGGGGAAAAGGGTATGCAGTGCTGCTGGATGACAAGGGAACTGTCATCAGCCGCCCGGGCCTGGGCGCGGGCACGGGAAGGTGGGACCAGCCGTTCCCCGCCGAGAATGCGCTGACCGCGTCGGATCCCGGCCTTGCCGCAGTCGGCAGTGCCATGGTTGCCGGCAGGACCGGCGTGGGGTATGTCCGGTTCAACGGGACACAAACCATTGTGGCATATGCCCCGGTACGGTCTCTCAACTGGAGTTATGCAGTCTCCCTGCCGGCAAAAGAAGTGGTTGCGCCGATCATCACAACCGAGAGTACGATCGTGAATGCCACCC
>JAAZNH010000191.1 GCA_012798365.1 Methanomicrobiales archaeon
ATTTGGAGCAGCCGATGAACTGGCTGTTGCCCCGCATGTGCTTGATGGCAAGCGTCCCCCCGCAGACCGGGCATTTGCCAAGGTTCAGCTCCTCGGCAGTCCGGCCCCGGATATCGTCACCAATCACCTGCTCGTTTGCTTCGAGCTGGTCAAACGCCTTATGGAGCATCTGGCGCGATTCTTTGACAACATCCTCCCGTGTGCGCTGGCTCTGCTTGATGAGCTGCATGTGCGATTCAAGCGCTGCCGTCATGTCCGGCTTGGTCACCGTATCTGCATGGGCTTCAAGCGATTCGGTCACAACACGGCCGACAAGGGTCGGGCGCAGGGGGTTTCCCTCAACATACTTGCGGGAGACGAGCTTTGCGATAACCTCGTGCCGGGTGCTTTTCGTGCCAAGGCCGAGCTCTTCCATCCTCTGGATCAGCTTGGACTGGGTGTACCGGGAGGGAGGCATCGTCTCTTTCTCGTCCAGCGTGACTTTCTTTATCGGGAGCTTCTCGCCGGTCGTGAACTCCGGCAGCAGGACTTCGCGTGCCTCGGAGAACGGGTACACGGCATGCCACCCGGGTTCCATGAGCTGGCCGCCGGTTGTGGTGTATTCCTCGCCCCCGGCATCGAACAGGATCTTTAAGGTCTTCCACTCTGCATCGGGCGCGAGCGTGGCAAGGAAGCGCCGGACCACGAGCTCGTAGATGCGGAACGCGTCTTCGCCCAGCTGCTCCTTTGTTGCCCCGCCGGTCGGGTGGATGGGCGGGTGGTCTGTTGAGGATTTCTTGCCCCGGGTCGGGACAGCCCGGCGGTTTTTGAGGATCCAGTCAACGTCTTTTGCAAACGGCGAGTTCCGGATCGTTTTTAAGATCCCGTTCAGGTCAAGGGACTCCGGGTACACGGTGTTGTCGGTTCTCGGGTACGAGATGAAACCGTTCATGTACAGGTCTTCGGCAATCCGCATAGCGTTTGCTGCCGAGAAACCGAGCCGGGCTGCCGCAACGATGTAGGTCGTTGTGTCAAACGGCGATGGCGCCCGGTCCTGCTTGGTGCCGGTCTTCACATCCGTGACCAGGAGCGGTTCCTTTGACCGGTCCCGCGCCTGTTCTGCAAGGGCCTTTTCGTGGAACCGGCCATTGGTGTGCCGGGCCTCGATGGCCTCGCCCCGTTTTTCGGTGAGGAGCGAGAGCTGCCAGTATTTCTCCGGGACAAACGCTTCGATCTCCTTTTCCCGGTCAACGATCATCGAGAGGGTCGGGCTCTGGACACGGCCGACCGAGAGGATGTTCTGGCCGCCCCTCTTCGCCGCAAGCGAGATGAACCGGGTGAGCGAAGCGCCCCACATCAGGTCAATGGACTGTCGGGCTTCCCCGGCAGCGGCAAGGGCAAAGTCGAGCTCGGTCGTGTTCGAGAACGCGTGGTGCAGTTCCTGCGAGGTGATGGCCGAGAAGCGGGCCCGGTCGATCTTTACGGTTTTGTTCGCCTGCCGGACAAGCTCATAGGCCTCCTTTCCGATCAGTTCTCCTTCCGTATCAAAGTCCGTTGCAATCGTGACACGGTCGGCTTTTTTGGAGAGCTTCTGAAGGAGGGTTACGATCTTCTTCTCGGTTGGCACCTTGATGGTCTTTGCATCGATGAGGCTTCGCGGGGTGTACTTGTCGCTTCGCCAGTTCTGGTAGCCCGGCTCGAAATCGATCTCGACAACATGGCCCCGGAGACCCACGGTTGCCGTATCACCATAGGTGTAGGTGGACACGCCCGCATCCTTGTTCTCCGTGACTTTCTTCCCGTCGCCTAAGATCTGGGCAATGCGCCGGGCCGAGATGTTCTTTTCCGCAACGATCAGGTGCACGGTTCTTACGCCTCCCGCTTTTTGAGTGCTTCGATGAGGAGACGGTTCAGTTCGCCGGGGTCTGCCTTGCCGCGGGTCTTTTTCATGACCTGGCCGACAAGGAAGTTGATGGCTTTTGCCTCCCCGTTCCGGTAATCTTCGAGCGCCTTGGGGTTCTCGTTGATGGCATCATCAATAGCTTTCGTGATGGCGCCGGTATCCCCAACCGTCTTTGCAAGGTTTAAGCGTTTCACGATCGCATCCGGCGTTTCTGCTGCTTCTCCCTTCTGCCGCTGGTCAAGCATCACCCGCAGCACTTCGACACCGCTCTTGTCCGTGATGGTCCCGGCTTTAAGAAGGAGAACAAGGCTGGTCATGGCGGCAGGCTCGACCTTCTCAAGGCTCATGTCGCGGTAGTTCAGTTCACCGATGAGCGTGTCGGCAATCCACGTGGAAGCCAGCGGGGAGAGGCCGGCCTTATCGGAGGCCACGACTTTTTCAAAGAAGTTGGCCAGTTTCAGCTCGCCGGTCAGGGTGCGGGCATGGTTCAGCGAGCAGCCGTACTCCTTCATGAACCGTTCGCGGCGTGCATCCGGCAGTTCCGGGAGGACGATGCCGTCCAGCCACGACTTCACGCGAAGGGGCCGGAGGTCCGGCTCGGGGAAATAGCGGTAATCATGTTCCTGCTCCTTGCTCCGGCCGGCCTGGGTGACGCCCCGGGCTTCAAGATAGTGCCGGGTCTCGCGCTCGATCTTCTGGCCGCGCCGGATCAGGTTCCGCTGCCGGGTGACTTCGAACGTGAGTGCCTTTTCAACTCCCTTATAGGAGGTGATGTTCTTGACCTCGACCCGCTCGCTTCCCTTGATCGATATGTTGGCATCGACACGCAGGGAACCTTCCTTCTCGGAATCAAAGACACTGAGATATTCTAAGGTGGCACGGAGCTTGTTGAGGAACCTGCGTGCCTCCTTGGGGGAACGCATGTCCGGCTCGGAGACGATCTCGATGAGCGGGATGCCGGCACGGTTGTAATCAACGAGTGAATATTTGCCCCGCTCGACATTGCCCATGTGGACGAGCCGGCCCGGGTCTTCCTCGACATGGATGCGGGTGAGCCGGATCTTCTTCTCGCCGCCTTCATCGGATTCGATCTCTAAGTATCCGCCTTCCGCAAGCGGCTTGTCGTACTGCGTGATCTGGTAGGCCTTGTCAAGGTCCGGGTAGAAGTAGTTCTTCCGCGAGAACTCCGACTCGTTCAGGATCTCGCAGTTCAGCGCCTTTGCAACCTTCATCGCGTACTCGATTGCCCGCTTGTTGAGGGCCGGCATTGCCCCGGGGAGCCCGAGACAGATGGGGCAGACATGGGTGTTCGGCCCATCGCTCCGGTAATCGGTGGAACAGCCGCAGAAGAGCTTGCTCTTCGTGTCCAGCTGGCAATGGACTTCAAGGCCGACAATAACCTGGCCGTCAGGATCTGCCATTTAGTTCACCTCCTGCTCGTAGGCATACGCAACATCCACGACACGCTCGTCTTCAAACATCCTGCCCATGATCTGGAGGCCGACCGGCATGCCTTCCGACGTGCCGCAGGGAACTGATATTGAGGGGATGCCGGCAAGGTTTGCCGGTACCGTGAGGATATCGGCAAGGTACATGGAGAGCGGGTCGCTCTTCTCTTTGAGTTTGAACGCGACGGTGGGCATGGTCGGTCCTGCGATCACGTCCACATCGGCAAAGATCCGGTTGAAGTCCGCCCTGACATTCTCGCGGGCAACCTGTGCCTTGGAGTAATACCTGCCATAGTACCCGCTCGAAAGCGCGAACGTCCCGAGCATGATCCTGCGCCGGACTTCGGTGCCGAACGCTTCGCTCCTGACTTCCTGGTAGGCATCGTGCCACGACTTCCTCCAGTCCGGGGCCGGGCCGTACCGCACGCCATCGAACCGGGCAAGGTTGGAACTTGCCTCGCAGGTGCAGGTGACATAGTACGCGGCAAGGGCATACTCCATGGAGGGGATGCTGCACGGGACGGTGGTTGCGCCCAGCTCTTCGAGCCGGCCGATGGCCTTTCTCACAACATCGGCAACCTGCGGGTTGACACCTTCACCGAAAAATTCCTGGGGAATGCCGATCTTCAGGCCTTTGATCTCTGCGTTGGGGGTGTGGTTGTAGGGCTTGTCCCGCGAGGTGGAATCGTGGCGGTCATACCCGGCAATGACGCCCATCAGTTTTGAGACATCGGCAACCGTCTTTCCCATGGGGCCGATCTGTTCAAGCGAGTTGGAGTATGCGATGAGGCCGTACCGGGAAACCCTGCCGTAACTGGGTTTTAATCCGACAATCCCGCAGAATGCAGCCGGGCAGCGGATGGAGCCGCCGGTGTCGCTGCCGAGCGCCATGGTCACCATGCCGCCGGCAATGGCCGCAGCGCTTCCGCCGCTTGATCCGCCGGGCACCCGCGTGGTGTCGCAGGGATTGAGCGTGGGGCCAAAGCCTGAGTTCTCGGTGGTCGTGCCCATGCCGAACTCGTCCATGTTGGTCTTGCCGACAATTGCCGCACCTTCTGCTTTCAGAAGATCAATAACATGGGCATTGTAGGGGGGAACATAACCCTTGAGGATCTTCGATGCACAGGTGGTCTCGATATCCTTTGTCGAGATATTGTCCTTGATGGCGACTGCCACCCCTGCCAGTTTCCCGCTGCCGTGCGGGGCCTTTTTGCAGGTTGTCAGGAATGCGTTGTACTTATCGTTTGGGCTAAAAGAGATCTCGCCGCTCACTACATCACCCTCGGCGCCTTGATGAACCCGTCTTCCTTTGCCGGTGCATTTCTCAGTACATCATCATGCGGAAGCGAGGGTTCAACCTCGTCCTCGCGCAGGATATTGATGAGGTCATGCGCAACCGCCCCTTGTCCCTCAACCCGGTCGAGGATATCGAAGTATTCGAGGATTGCATTGAACTGGTGCGTAAAAGTGCCCAGCTGGTCAGGGCTGATGCCGACATCGGCAAGCTCTGCAATATGTTGTACATCTTTTTCAGAGACCATGTTCCACCCGTAGTATCTGGTCTATGTAATCTTGTATGGACGTTTTATAACCGTTTTTACGGGCAAGCTTCCGGAGGGTTGCCCATACCCCGCTCCCGTATTGCATGGCTTTTTTCTCGTGCCATGCGAGATCTGGCGGAATGTGGCGTTCTGCGACCTCCCTTAAGGGTACTTTACGACGGTTGCCCTGGACCTTTTTGCCGGCCGGGATTTTTTGTGCAGCGCGCACAACCCGGAGGTCAAGGTACGGCATGGAGAGGTACGTATTGTGGAGAGCTGCAATCCCCTGGTCGCGGCGTGCCTGCAGCTCAAGACCGAGGAAATCCTTGGCAAGTTCCGCTTCGAGGTCCTCGGATTCCCTGTACCGGGCATAGCCCCCGAAGAGTTCATCAGCGCCCTGGCCGGTGATGATGCGGTGGTAGCCGGCCTCCCCGGCCCAGCGGGTGACAAAGAACTGGGTGAGGGCGATGCCGGTGCTCACCGGGTCCTTGACCGGGATCGTCCGGACAACTGCCGGGAGTGCTTCTTCTATCTCTTCTTCCCGGATCGTGACATACGTGCAGGACAGGCCGAGTGCATCCGCGGCATGCCTTGCGTGCTGCAGGTCATGGGAATTCTCAAGGCCTACCGCAACACATTCCCGGCCGGCGAGTTTTGCGACAAGGCTTGAATCCACCCCCCCGGACAGTGCGACCACGCCCTCATCGCTCCGCAGGGAGACGGCTGCGATGATCGCGTCTTCCAAAGAAAGGTCCGGGACATCCGGACAAATGCTGCCTTTTGCCGTTCCGTGACAGACAAGCGTCCCTTTCGGCCCGGTCCCTTCCATGATACCGAAATGGTCGCGGGCGCTGCAGCCATTCCAGGTGAGGAAAAATTCCCCGCCGAACCGGAGAATGGTCTCCGGCCGGCTGGTGCAGATCGCGTTGATCTCATCTGCCGGCAAACGCCGGCCGTCCAGCTCCGCCCATCCTGAAATCACTGGTGTATCGATTGGTATCCCCTTCCCGGATTCGTTTACACTCAGTGCCCCTGCATGGTTAAAAAAACTGTAACACGTGCCACCGGCCGGAATTGGCGGCTGTAATTTTCAGATGTAATCTTCGGGTGTAATTTCCGATCGTAATCTCCGGCCGTAATCACCGCGTGGAACGTTCACCCCGCACCGTGCCGGTGCTGCAGGGAAATTCTTAAGTAGATATCCTCCGTTGTGGTTAGGTAAGGAGAAACCGGGATGAATGACAGTATTCAGGCAATGCTCGTGGCACTGGTTGCCGTTGTGATGGGGATCATCCTTGACCAGTTCGGGGCACTGTCGGTCTTTTTTGGCCTTGTCGGCAAGATGCTCATCATGGGTGCCTTCATCATCGGTGTCACCGCCTTCCTCCTCTTCGTCAAGGAATGGATCTTTGAATAACACTTCACCCGTGGCTCACGGGTGGCCGGGGCATCGCCCGGCCCACGTTTTCCGGCGAAAAACAGATCCGAATCCTTAAGTAGGAATCCTCCGTCTTAACAACACGGGTGTAGAGAAAAACATGCAGGCATCACTTGTGGCGCTCGTTGCCGCCCTTGCAGGAATCCTATTGGAAAAGTTTGGCCAGTCCGTGCCGTTCATCAGCATCCTTGGCACGGCGCTTATCATGGGTGCATTCGTGGTTGCAATAACGGCATTCCTGCTGTTTGTGAAAAAGCAGGTCTTTGGTCCGTCGCAGGATGAGATAATGTGGTCAGCGGGCCGGTGAGGCCGGTTCCGTTCTCCTTTTTTTTTAAGGCCATAACAAAACCGGGATGAGCGATTCTTTTTTTGGGGGGGAGGAGTAA
>JAAZNH010000192.1 GCA_012798365.1 Methanomicrobiales archaeon
CTATAGCCCATCGTGTCCGTTCCATGGGTGACAATGATGCCCTTTGCCCCGGCCTTGATCTCAGTATATACTGCCCGTGCAAGGTCCTGCCAGATCGCAGGAGTCATATTCTCAGAGAGGATCGTGGCGAGGGGGATCGTATGGTAATTTGCAATCTCTTTGAGTTCGGGAATTGCGGTCAGGATATCGTTTGCATTGAACTGGCTGGTGACCGACCCGGTCCGGTAATCGATCCTGCTTGCAATGGTTCCCCCTGTCGAGACGATGGAAAGGGTTGGCAGGTTCCCGTTCTGGACTACTTCCTGCTGCACGGCCGGTGCCTGTGCCGGGCGCCCGGTCAGGGAACAGGATTCCGGCGGAACCCCGATATTATATCCTGAATCAAGTTTGACAACTGCCATGCCGTCGCGTGTTGTAATATATACGCCGTTTTTGTTCATGCCCCCGAAGGTGCACTGGATCCGGTCTCCGGATTCAAACTGTGATGTTATGCTACCAGCCTCCGTGCTGTTGTAACGAGTTTCTCTTCGGTTTTTTTCAGGTGGACAAGCCGCGTGTCCGTCAGGGCGGCGTCCGTGTCGAGCTGCTTTTTCCGCGTCGCAATGGCGCGTTTCACGGTCGCCGGTGCCGGTCCGCCGGGTGCTTTTCGTAAGGTAATGGAGTATTCAACACCCAGCACCTCATCGATCTTCTTCTGGGTAAGCCCCTTCTTTTTCAGGGAGACCGAATCGATTTCTTTGGCGGCTGATTCGAGTGTTGCAAGGGACAGGCTGCCTTTCTGGACTGCCCTTGCGACGATGTTGTGGGCTGTCCTGAACGGGAGACCAAAGGAGCGCACGAGGGTATCGGCCAGTTCGGTTGCTGTAGAGCTGCCCCTGCCGGCTTCCTCGTTCATCCGCGTGGTATCAAATTCTGCAGTTTCCAGCATGTCGGCAAGGAGGCCGATGCTCACCCGAGCATCATGGATGCCCCGCCAGATGTTGGGGGTCAGTTCCTGCATGTCGCGGTTGTAACTCATGGGAATGCCCTTTACAATCATCAGCGCCGCCGTGAATGCTCCGGCAACGGACGCACTTTTAGCCCGCATGATCTCGGCAGTGTCCGGGTTCTTCTTCTGGGGCATGATGGAGGATGTTGAGCAGAAGGCATCGTTGAGGTTCACAAATTTCACAAATGCCGTGGACCAGATGATCAGTTCCTCACACATGCGGCTTGCGTTCACCATAAGAATCGAGAGATCGGCAAGCACTTCGAGAGCAAAATCCCGGGTTGCAACAGCATCCATGGAATTCTCGACGAGCCCGTCAAAACCGAGGAGGGATGCGCTATAGTCCCGGTCGATGGGATAGCCGGTTGATGCGAACGCTGCGGCGCCCAGGGGTGAAAGGTTGACCCGGGCATAGGCATCACGCAACCGGTCATAGTCCCGCGAGAAGGCCTGTTCATAGGAGAGGAAGTAATGGGCAAGTGTTGTCGGCTGGGCATGTTGCAGGTGGGTAAATCCCGGCATCATACTGGTCCCGTGCTTTGCCGCAAGGGTGAGGAGGACCCGGCGCAGCTTGAGGATGGCTGCCATCTGCAGGATCAGTTCTTCCCGGAGTTTAATCCGGATACAGGTTGCCACCTCGTCATTCCGCGATCGGCCCATGTGCATCCTGCCGCCGGTTTCTGCACCCCGGGCTGCAATGATAAGAGACTCGATCCCGGCATGGACATCCTCAAACCGGTCATCAAAAACCTCCTCGGGAATTCCGTCTTTATGCATCGCGAGAAGTTCTGAAAGGATCTCTTTAGTCACCCTTCGGTCATTGATCTTCTGCTTATCAAGCATCAGCACGTGCGCAATATCCACGAGAAGATCCGCACGGGCAATCTGCCGGTCGGCTGTCATGGATGACAGAAACGGCATGGTTTCTGCGCTGCGTTCATCCGTGAGCCTGCCTTTTCGTACAACATCGGTTCGCATCCGTTCACCCGTTCCTCAGATACCGGTACTATTGGTCATACTCTGATTAAAGCCACGCCTTGCGTGCCGCATGTTCAATTGCCCGCTGGACAGAATCCTTCGGGATGATGGTGGCTACCGGAATGTGGACGAGTTGTTCAATAACACTTGAAACAATCGGTGCACAGACGATAGCTATTGCCCCCTCCCGTTCAGCGCGGACCGCTGCAACAATCGCATCCTCCATGGTATGCACCGGATATTCCCGGATTTTCACCCGTTTTGCATCAACAACCGCAGTCCTCTCTTCTATTGTTTCCAGCACCGGCCGGGCAACGATCAGGCCGATAAATTCACCTTCCCCGGCACGATAGAACTGGCGCATCGCGCGAATGATGGCACGCAGGGTTGAGAGGTTCGGGGATCGCTTCCCGTGGAGGATCTTGTACAGGGAGCTCTGGGCAATGCCGCTGGCTTCAGACAGTTCCCGGATACTGATTCTCAGATCGCGGCGCAGGAGTTCATCAAGGATGAGGACAAACTCCTCATCCGATGTGAGCGCAGCGCGCATGAGGCGGTCGATTGGGTCGGTCTGTACCATAAGATGGATACAATCAGGTTAATTTCTCAAAAATTTTTCCTTTTTGTCCTGAATTTTTCTGTTTTTTCCGGGTTGGTGTGGACAATAATACAAACGTAATTGTATTTCTGTCACAAATTTTTGAAAAAATTAGTACAATAATAAAGAAAATTTGCCCCTATAAGGCATTTTTTTATTATCGACCGTGCAACATTCTGCCCATGAAGTCAATCAGGATTACTGTAATTGCTCTTATTGCAATTGCTCTTGTACTGCTCACGGCCGGTTGCACGCAACCGTCCGGGACAACCACGGCCACACCGGCGGCGACAGGTGCCCAGACACCGGCTCCTGCCACCCCGGCACCGATCAAGGAACTCGTTATCGGGTACCAGCCAAGCACGCACCAGCTTGCTCATTTCACGGCAATGGACAAGGGATGGTGGAAGGAGGACCTTGGTCCTCTTGGTGTTGCGAACGTAAGCGATAAGTCATTCCCCACCGGCGCTCCTGAGATGGCAGCCATGCTGGGAGGAGATATCGATGTTGCATACGTAGGTGCAGCACCGGTCCTTTCCGCAATCAGCAACGGGCTTGATGCCAAGATTGTCGGCGCAGTCCAGACCCAGGGTTCAGACCTTGTTGTCCGATCTGATCTCGACTACATGGGTCCTGAGAGCCTCAAGGGCCTGACCATCGCCACATTCCCGGCCGGCACGATCCAGGACACTGTCCTTCGCGACTGGCTGAAGAAGAACAATATCAGTGCAGATAAGGATGTCACGATCAAAGGGATGAGCCCGGGAGATGCGGTAACTGCCATCACTGCCGGAAAGGTTGATGCTGTCTTCCTGCCTGATCCTTCCCCCGCAGTAATTGTTGCACAGAAGAAAGGAAAGATTGTTGTCCATTCAGGAGAGATGTCCCCCAACCATGCATGCTGCGTTCTTGTCGTGAGCGGCAAGCTCATCCGTGAACACCCCGAGGTTGTCCGGCAGATCCTTCTCACCCACCAGAAAGCAACTGATTACAACATCCAGCACATGGATGAAGCTGCAGAACTCTATGCAAAGAAGACCGGTGCAAACCTCGGCGATGTCAAGAGCTCCATGCAGATCTGGGACACGAAGATGGTATCAGACCCCAACATCATTGTTGACTCAGTTCTTGCTTATGCAAACACCCAGTATGAGCTCAAGTACCTCAAAGCCCCGCTGACAAAGGACCAGATCTTTGATCTCTCCTTCTACAAGGTACCATAACGGTGCTTTGGTAACCAACCTTTTTTTCCTTTCAGGTTAGTACCATATCTCCAGTATCCGGAATGTCTGGCCCCGGCTGCCAGGCTGCCGGGGGATCCAGGGCTCATGGGACGAAGAAACCACGATGATGGAAAAAACCGGTATCTTGGCGTACTGGCAATCATCCTTGCCCTCGCGCTCTGGCAGTTTATTGCCTCAGTCATTATCCACTACTCGTTCATCCTCCCGGCCCCGACCGATGTTGTGACGGCGTTCATCAGCCTTCTTGAAGAAGGGACGCTCGTGCTTGACATTCAGGCGAGTCTGATCCACTTTGCCATCGGGCTTGGCATGGCCCTCCTTGTGGGTATACCCCTAGGGATCATGATGGGATGGAACCGCCGGCTCGATGCGTTCCTTGATCCGATCGTTGAACTGCTGCGGCCGATTCCCCCCCTTGCATGGATCCCGTTTGCCATCATCTGGTTTGGTCTCACGGCATCAGCAGCGGGTTTTATCATCTTTGTCGGGGCCGTCTTTCCCGTCATCATCAATACCTACAGCGGGTTCCGGAGCGTACCCCGGGTATTTGTTGAGGCCGGCAGGATGCTAGGCTGTACCCGGAGCCGCGACCTGATACGGTATATCGCGTTTCCTGCAGCCCTCCCCTCCGTTGCCGCGGGAATACGCATTGCAACTGGTGTCGGCTGGATGTGTCTTGTGGCCGCAGAACTTTTCGGTGTCTCGAATTACGGCCTTGGCCAGAAACTCTGGTTCTATTACAATATCCACCAGATGGACAGCGTTGTTGTCTATATGATTCTCCTTGGGATGATTGGGCTGGCCTTTGATATGGTATTCCGGTATTATCTTGACCGGTACTTCCTGAAATGGCAGACCGGGGAGGTGGCGTGATATGGGAAGGCTTGAGATCCGTGACCTGAACCAGTCTTTTACCAAGGATGATGGCAGCCGGTTAACTGCCCTTGAGCATGTCACGTTTGACATTAACGACAAGGAATTTGTCTGCATCCTCGGCTCATCCGGCTGCGGGAAAACAACGCTTTTGCGCCTGATTGCCGGGCTTGATATAGCGCAGGCCGGCTCCATCTTCCTTGATGGTGAGTAAATCCGCGGGACGAGCCCGAAGGTGGGCATGGTCTTCCAGGAATACTCCCTCTTCCCGTGGAGGACGGTCATTGATAATATCGCATTCGGCCTCGAGATGAAGGGTATGCCAAAGGAGGAGCGGTATGCTATTGCGGGCCGCTACCTGAACCTGGTCAACCTCTCGCAGTTCCGGGACAGTTACCCCTCCGAGCTCTCCGGTGGCATGCGGCAGCGTGTTGCTGTTGCCCGGGCACTTGCCCTTGATCCAACCCTCCTTTTAATGGACGAACCGTTCGGTGCGCTTGATGCGCAGACGCGCAACATGCTCCAGAAAGAGCTCCTCGACATCTGGGAAGAGACAAAAAAGACGATCATCTTCATCACGCACAGCGTGGATGAAGCTGTTTTCCTCTCGGACCGGATCATTGTCATGACCCCGCGCCCGGGCAGGATCTGCCGGATCAGCGAGCTTAACCTCCCGCGGCCCCGTGACCGCACCAGCGTCGAGTTCGCCCAGGTCCGGCGCGAGGTGCTCGATCTTATCAACCAGAACTGCTCAATCCAGTAAGGTTTAATACGCCCCATATCCATTTTATTAAAGCAGTTTAGAGAAGCGTACCGGCACTGGTATCTGGAAAATAAACGATATTCTTGCCCGCTTTTAGCAAATAATCAACAGGAGTAGGACGCGATGGTCAGAAAACCAGCAAAGATGTACAGGAACATCTCCAAGAGAGCCTATACCCGGCGCCAGTATATGGGCGGTGTTCCCGGTAACAAGATTGTGCAGTTCGAGATGGGCAACCTCTCGCAGGAATTCCCGACAGAAGTTGACCTGATTGTCGAAGAGGCATGCCAGATCCGGCACAGCGCCCTTGAGGCAGCCCGCATCACCGCAAACCGCCGTCTGATGAAGGATGTCGGCAGGTCCAACTTCCACTTCAAGGTCCGCGTCTTCCCCCACCATGTCCTGCGCGAGAACAAGCAGGCAACCGGAGCCGGTGCTGACCGTGTCTCGGAAGGTATGCGCCTCGCATTCGGCAAGGCAGTAGGGACAGCAGCCCGGATGGAACCCGGCCAGAAGCTGATGACGGTCTACTCCACCCCCCAGTACCTCGAGAAGATCAAGGATGCACTCCGCCACAGCGGCCACAAGCTCCCGACTCCCTCTCACCTGAAGGTCAGCACCATCAAGGTCAGCGGTCGTGTCATTGCAGCACCGAAGCTTGTTGGTGAGAAGGTTGTTGCAGCACCGGTCGTTACCGAAGCAGCAGCAGCTGAACCGGCAAAGGATGCCAAGGCAGCAGCAGCACCCGCAGCAAAGGGTGGCAAGGATGCAAAGGCAGCACCTGCAGCAAAGGGTGCAGCCCCGGCAAAGGCCGACGAGAAGAAAGGCGCAGCCCCGGCAAAGGGCGGCAAGAAGTAATTCTTTCTTCTCTTCTTTTACTCTGTTTTTTTTGTTCCCCCTGGGGCAGGTTTTTCTCACGAGTGCATTCCTGCTGTACCTGTGGCCATGAATGGGCCTTGTCCTGGGCCATCTGCGAATTTCTGAACCGGGTTTTGCAGATTCCTGAACAATCGCAACCCGATTGAATTTTCAAAATCAGATCGTGATTGATCCGGATCAGTTTTTCAATCGCGATCGCAGTTACGATTGAAAAAAGAAAATCGAAAGTCGATTGAAAATTTTTGAGCAGGATCCGATTTTTCCGGAAAAATCACAAGTCGATTACAAAAAGTTAAGCTGATCTGCAACGGACGTGATTGGACATCTACGACGGCGTCCCCAGATAATCCACAGGTTTTCAATCGGGGTCTGATGAAAATTTTTTAATCGTAAGTCGATTGAAATAAAAAATTCACAACTCGAGTGATTTTTAAAAATCGGATCGTGATTGATCCGGATCAGTTTTTCAATCGCGATCGCAGTTGCGCTTGAAAAAAGCAAATCAAAAGTCGATTGAAAATTTTTAAGCAGGATTCGTTTTTTTCCGGAAAAATCACAACCCGATTGATTTTTAAAAAACCGGATCCTGATTGTTCCGGATCAGATTTTCAATCCGACAGGTCATCAGAATGTCGAAAGTCATCAGACTTGAGACAGAAGAAGAACCTGCCGGGTTCTTCGATCTGGAGGTGGAGAAGAAACCGTCGGGTTTCTTCGAATCGCGATCGCAGGTGCACCAGAAAGGAAAAAACCGGAAGTCAATTGTAACAGCAGGACACTGCTCTGGAGTAACCGGCCGAAAAAACCAGAGAACCTGCTTGAGTTGCCCTGCGCTCCTTTTGTATTTGCCCGGCAAACATACTCCTGTGATCTCATGACTCGCTACGGGTTTATCGGCACCGGCTCCATGGGGGAGATGCTCATCTCGCAATTCACCCGTACCGGTTGTATTGCGCCGGCAGCTATCTCCGCAAGTTCAAAGAGCGGCACATCAGCACTCGCTGTTGCAAAAAAGACCGGCATCACCGCAAAAAACGAGAACCGTTCTGTTGCAGCCAATTCCGATGTCCTGTTCCTGTGTGTAAAACCGCTTGAAGTACAGGGCGTCATACGGGAAATCCGAAGCGATCTCAAGCCGGATATCCTCCTCATTTCCATCGCTGCCTGCGTGAGCCTTGAGGATCTTGCAGCCTGGACGGGAAGCAACGCCCGGTGTGTCCGGATTATCCCGAGCGTGACCGCGTTGCAGAATTCCGGTGTCTCCCTGGTGGTATGGGGCAGGAACGTGCATCCATCTGACAAGATCCTTGTGCTCGATCTCTTCAACCGCATCGGAACCGCAGTCGAGACTGATGAAGAGAGCCTTGAGGTATGTACCAACCTCACCAGCTGTGGCCCGGCGCTCATCGCAGCGATGATGAGCGAGTTTGGCTCCGCGGTCGTCCGGTCCGGCACCATCCGGCCCTAAGTTTCGGAATATCTTGTCCGGGAAACCCTGGTGGGGACCGCCCGGCTC
>JAAZNH010000025.1 GCA_012798365.1 Methanomicrobiales archaeon
CGCATAGGTCTCGTGCGGCGAGTCCACCAGTTCCATGCCATAGACCTGGGCGTCAAAAGAGCTGGGCAGCAGTTCGACAATCGCAAGCGACTGCTGGTTCAGCGTGCACCGTGCGCCGGGCTTTAAGTCCTCGGTATTGATGGATGGGGAGCTCCGGACCAGGAAACGGGGGCCGGCGCTGCTGCGCACGATGACCCGGGACGCATCCACAACGTCCGTGACCGTGCCGATAATCAGCGGCGGGCTCCTCAGCTGTTCGCTCTCGCTCTTGAGTTTGCGGACCTCGCGCTCGTAGCGGATCTTCTGGGTCTCAATATAACGCTTGTCCGCCTCAACCTGCCGGAGCTGTTCGCGGAGTTCGAGGTTGCGGGACTCGAGATTGCCCACGCGCTCCATCATCTGCACTTCCAGGTCGTGTTTGTCGCTCTCGATCTGGGACAGCTGCTCCCGCAACTGTTCGGACAGGGTGCGGTACAGCCGGTACAGTTCTTCTGGAGTCTGGGGATCCGGGGACTGGTGGATGATATCGCCCATGTCGTGCCTCACATGATATTAAGAGATACACTATATAAAGTGTTTGTGAAAAGGCAATGGAAAAAAGCCTGAATTTTTGTTTTTGTTGCACGAAAATTATTACCTCGCAGTACAATTCACTATAAGAGAACATGCAGTGCGAAATGTGTGGAGAAACGATCCGCGGTGCACCCAAGCTGGTGAGAGTCGAGGGCGCCGAGCTGCAGGTGTGCAGCAAATGCGAGAAGTTCGGCACTGAAGTGCAGCAGGTGCGCCGCACCGGTCCTGCAGCGATACGGTCTGCACCCCAGAAACAGGGCCGTCCGGGCACTGCGGCACCTGCCGCATCCGCGTACCGGAAACGGGATCTCTTTGACTACATGGAAGGCGAGATCGTCGATGACTATGCCGTCCGCATCCGGCATGCCCGCGAGGAGAAAGGACTCTCCCAGAAAGACCTTGCCATGCAGCTCAAGGAAAAAGAGCACCTGATCAAGAAGATCGAGAATTCAGAACTGGTGCCGGAAGAGGGAGTCCGCAAAAAACTCGAGAAAGCCCTCTCCATCCGGCTCGTCGATGCCATGGAATCAGATGCAGAGAAGAAGACCCAGAACAGGCTCACCCCGACTCTTGGCGACCTGACCATCATCAGGAAAGCAAAAAAATAATTTTTTCATCCCTTCCCGCCCCGCTTTTTTCTGATTGGATTTCCCGTACCGTTTTTTATTGAGTTCTTTTCGGAGCTTTCACGCCAGATCAATAACGGCATTGTGCAGGATATCGAGCGTGTCGCGCATGGCCCTGCCCGCATCGCGCAGGTGATGGTAAATCTCCTTGGTTCGCATGGCATGCATTACATCATTGGTTTTTAACAGTTCGGTCATACCCGCGATGTAGTGATCCTCAAGCGCATTGTAAAAGTCCCGGGCCTTCCGGATCTCGTCCTCTACCACATCCTTGTCCGAGTCCAGGGCGCCGATGCCCCGTCCAATGCATTCCGTGCCGCAGACAAGGTCGCCAGCCATGGCATGGATATGCAGGTCAGGAACAACGCCGAACGCGTACATCTCCCGGGCCGTGTCCCTGGATGAGTTCAGGATATAATCCATCTGGCGCGAGATGCTGTAAATATCCTGCCGGTCAAACGGTGTTGAGAAGGAACTGATCAGTTTCTCCTCCATGTCATGGCGCATGGCATCCACTTCGGTTTCGATCCGTTCCAGTTCGGCGGGATTTTTCAGGGGCAGGGATTCCATCCAGAAGGCAAAGGCCCGGACACCGGCAACCGTGCGGCCTGCCTGGTCGTCGAGCATGGCATGAAAATCATATTCGCGCGGGAATATTGCAGAGAAGAGCCCGGGGCTCCTGGTATACTTGTTCTTGTTCAGTTCAGGGTTCGATGGCATTTCAGGCTCCGTACAGGAAGGAGAGGAGAGAGAAGATGATCCCGGAGATGAGCATGGTAACCGGGATGGTCACGATCATGGCAACGAGGATGTGCTTTCCCACGTCCCATTTGACTTTTTTTGGATTCTCGGCAGCACCGACACCAAGGACCGACATGGTGATGACCTGCGTTGAGGAGACCGGTGCGCCGGCCAGGGTCGAGATCGCAAGCGATGAGGCCGAGAAGACCTGCGAATCGAATGAATGGACCGGTTCGATCCGGAAGATCCGGCGGCCGAGCGTGTTCATGATGCGCCAGCCGCCGCTGATGGTCCCCAGGGAGAGCAGGACCGCACAGGCGGCACGGGCCCAGAACGGCACATCCGCGGTAAGGGCAAGACCGGACGCAACCAGCACCATGGCGATCATACCCATCTGTTTCTGGGTATCATTGGCCGCATTGGAGAAGGCCATGACTGCCGCAGCGCACCAGTTCAGGGCAATGATTGGCCGGTTGGCTGAGCGTTTTGCATTGCGCAGGAGAATTCCCGTTGCCCGGTGCATGACAAAACTGCCGATGAAGCCGATGAGCAGGGATATCACAAAGAACGCAAGGATCTTGGTGAACCCGGCCAGTTCATGCGAAGGGCCGAAGAGCTCCTCCAATCCCCAGAAGATGCATCCGGTCCCGGCGGCAGCGATGCCGGCACCGACAAGGCCGCCAATCAGCGAATGGGTCGAGGATGAGGGAAGGCCGATTTTCCAGGTGACGAGGTTCCAGAGAACGGCAGTCACGAGCGCAGCAAAGAGGATGATGAGTTCCACCCGGCCCCCGCCCGGTGCATCCACAAGCCCGGTCAGGGTGAATGCAACGGCACTGCCCCCGAGCATTGCACCAAAGAACGACATCACCGCAACAAGGATGATACCGGTCTTCGGGGTTGCCGAACGCGAGGCTATGAAGGTTGCCGCAATGGAACTTGCATCCTGGAACCCGTTCGTGAACGTGAACGCGAGCGCAAGCAGTATCGTGAGAATGGCGATCTCAAGCATAGCCCGGTATCCTTTGGCAAACGCCGGGAATGGTTCCCGCGTCTGCCTTAAGCGCTAGTAGCATTCCGGGGCAATAAAATCCTTGCACAGGTCCCAAATGATCCCGGGGCCATACTCCCGCAGTTTTCTCATAATACCTCACGGGCGATTAACTGATACGAACCACGTGGAGCATTTCAGGTCTTCGCCAATCCGGGAAAGGATCCTGGAAATTTTTTTGGGGAGTGCATCAATGGAAGACAGATGATTTCTGCCCGGAAAAAGAGAGAAACCCTTCAGATTACTCAACAGCACAGTTCCTTGAGCAGGAAAGTTTCGGCATGCTTAAACACTCTCATTCTGTTATTAACCACGCTGATAGTATGAAATCCGGAATAGTTCTCACCTGTATCATTCTTTTCTGCCTGCTGGCTATGCCCGTCATGGCAGCAGAAGAAAAGCCCACAGAGACCGAAACCCTCATCCATGGGGTAACCCTGGCACCGGTTACGGAAACGACAAAAGAGATCACCAAAGATCCTACCACTGAACCGACCCGGGAACCAACCACGGCACGGACCACGGAACCGGTTACGGAGAAGCCTACGCAGATCATCACAGCGGAACCCACCACGGAGAAGCCTGTCACAAAAGAGACTGCCGTGACGGTGACCGTTACGGAGATCCCCGGGCCCAAAGTCGGGTGGCTGACCATCATCTCAACACCCACGGGCGCCGAAGTCACCATTGACGGGAAAAATGCCGGCCTGACCCCCGTCACCGGCCGGGAGGTTGGTGAGGGCTCCCATGCGATCGCGGTCTCCCTGTCCGGCTTTGAGACGTACCATGCAGAAAAGTCCGTTGCTGCGGGAGAGCAGGCAGCAGTTGATGCAACGCTCAAAGAGATCGTTATCCCGACAACGGTGCCCACAACGCAGGTGACGATACAACCGGAACCGACCGTCACCCCGCCCCCCTGCATTGGATGCGATAAAGGCTGGATACGCGTGTACTGCAATGTGAACGGGGCAACGGTATCATTTGACCAGCTCTCCTCCGGCTGCACGATCGCCAACGGGTACTGCGATACCGAGGTGAGCACAACGGGGACCGCCTTCAAAACATTCACCGTCCAGAAGCCCGGTTATGAAATCTTTACCGGTTCCGTAAGTTCCTGGCCGGCAAAAGGTCAGACGGTTACGCTCTACTCCACGCTTGTTCCCGTGCAGTCCAGCGGCAATATCCAGGTGAACTCCCAGCCGTCCGGCGCAGTTGTAACCCTTGATGGCGGCACCTGGCAGTATACCCCGGCTACGTTCACATCAGCAAGCACCGGGACGCACTTCCTCAAAATCACCCTGAATGGCTACCAGCAATACGGAACATCGGTCACGGTCTCCCCCGGCCAGACATCCACGGTGAATGCCTACCTTACTCCCAACCCGCCGCAGCCCCGTACCGGCTCGCTCAATATTGTCACCTCTCCCAAAGGTGCGGACATCTACGTTGACGGGACGTACTATGCCGAGTCGCCGTTCATCGTCACCAACCTCGCCCCGGGCTCGCATGTTCTCCGCATGTACAAAGCAGGGTTTGACGAGTACATGTCCACGGTGACGGTAAATGCCGGCCAGCAGACACCGGTATCCTATACCTTCACGCCCCAGCGCGGGCCGGTGGGATCCCTTGACGTATTCTCTACGCCGGCGGGATCTGCCGTGTACCTTGACGGCAACTACATGGGCCATACCCCCTATGGCGGCTCACTCGATATCCCGAGCGTTCTTTCGGGGACGCATATTATCCTCCTCAGGCAGCAGGACTACAACGACTACACGCAGACGGTAAACGTCCGGAGCGGGGAGATCATCACGGTCAGCGCCCAGCTCACCCCCAATGCGCCATCCCCGCATCCGGACACAACCGGGCAGATCATGGTGGTCTCAACGCCGTCCGGTGCCGAACTCTTCATTGACAACAGTTTTAAGGGAATTACCCCGGTGACTATTCCTGATCTCCCGGCCGGTTCCCACGTGGTCATGGTGCGGCAGGCCGGGTACACCGATGCAACGCAGACCGTCACGGTCACGGGCGGCCAGGTAACGCCGGTTTCCCTGAGCCTGGCACCCGTACCGGTCACGAAAGCAACCCCGCTCTCCATGCTCTCCATCATCAGCGCCATTGCCCTTGCAGGACTTGCCATGGCATTCTTCGCAAAACGGCAGTAATCCCCCCTATCCGGATTACCAAATCATTTTTCCTGCCGACAGGGTAATTCCGGTGCTTTCAGGCATGTTTCTTATCGGATACCTGTCTCATCCCGGTTCACCGCTTTCCGGACGGGACCTGCCATGCCCGTTGGAAAACCGTGCAGGGAAGTCACCGGACTTTTACCACGAGGATTGTCATATCATCAAACTGCGGCGCATCGCCACAGAATGTCGTGACTGCTGTACGGATTGCCGCAACCATGCCGGAAGCCGGGAGGCCGGCCGACCGGCGGATTACCTCTTTGAGCCGGTCATCGCCAAACATCTTCTCGCCGGAATCGATCGCCTCTGTCACGCCGTCCGTGTACATGACCAGCACATCGCCGCTCCGGAGCCGGACTTCCCGTTCCTCGTATCCCGGTTCGTCCACCAGGCCGATGACCGGGCCGGTGGGTTCCAGTTCCTCGAGGCTGCCATCGGCGTGCAGGAGCAGCGGCGGGTTATGGCCGGCGTTGACATACTGGAACGTTTCCTGCCGCGAATCCAGGATCCCGTAGAACGCGGTAACGAAACTGACCGAGCCCGAGTCTTCCATAAAGATCGTATTCGAGCCCTCCAGCACCTGCCGGGCCGAGCGCTCCCAGCGGGAGACGATCCGTACTGCCGTCCGGGAGAGTGCCATGAACAGGGATGCCGGAACGCCCTTACCGGATACATCCGCGATTACCAGCGCATGGTTCCCGTCACGGACCAGGAACACATCGTAAAAGTCCCCGCCGACTTCCCGGGCCGGCAGGCTCATGGCTGCAAGGTCATAGCCGGGAATATCCGGCAGGTTCTTTGGCAGGAACGCCTGCTGGATATCCGCTGCAACCTGCAGTTCCGCCTTCTTGCGCTCCAGTTCTTCCGAGTACAGGAGGATCTTTTTGATCATGGTGTTGATCCCGGACTCAAGGACGGCAAACTCGGCAGTATTGACGCTTCGGATCGTGTGTGCAAGATCCCCGCCGGCTACGATTCCCACGTCCTCAACAATGGCGCCGATGGATCCGGTCAGTTTCCGGAAGAGGAAGAACGCAAGGAGGAGTCCCATGACAATGGCGCTGATCCCGATGATGAGGAACCGGTTCACGAGATCAGCAAGGGTTGCATTCAGTCGTTCATTGCTGAAACGGAGTTCCACGACAACACTGGCATCGGAGACCGCCTCCGGGTCCCGGAGGTCCACAAAGATGAACCTGGTCTCTTCATTCCCGGCGGGATCGCTACTGGTTAGGCTGCTCCGGTTTGCAATTGCCATGAGGACCATCTCCCGTGAATTGCTGCCCGGGGATCCGGCGCTTGCCGCAGCATTGCCGTAAAAGTCCCAGACACGGATCCCTTCAAGGTCCGGGTTGACAGCAAAGAGGCGGTCAGCCATCTTCTGGTACGAGAGTTCGGACCGCACATCGGAAAAGCCCGGGGAGTCAAGGCCGATCTCGAGCACGTACTGGTGATCCGGTGAGGGGATATAGGCAAATTTTCTCAGGGTGCCATTGACATTCACATCATCTGCATTCTCCACAGAACGGACGACCGGGTCAGCAGAGAACGATGAACCGAGCCGGATACGGGTGAGCTCGCGGTAGAAATCCGGGTAATTCCGAAAGTCCACCCCGCGGACCTCCGGCAGCGTCGAATACCGGATTATCCCGTCGGCATCGATGATGTAGAGGTTGAGGTCACCGGTATACCCGGTAGCGATCTCATCCCGGACCTGCGGGAGGTCAATAGCCGCCGGGTTATTGCCGGCCTGCACATAGGCCTGCTGGAATGTGTCAAGCGATCGCTCCATCTGGGGGTTGAGGTTCTTGTCGATGAGGAGGAGCCCGGTGTTCACCATCCAGACAGATTCCCGTGCATTGTTGGCAGTGTTGTCCTGCTGGATCAGGAAATCTTCCCGGATGGTCTGTTTGGCCTGCAGGTACGAGATGGCAAGCGAGGAAACAACCACAATCCCGATAATCAGCGCAATGAACCCGATCAGGTACCAGATCAGGGAAACGGGGCGGTGCTGGTCCGGGCGTGCAGTCAGAAGATCACCTGGGGTTAGTACGTGTAAAAGATCTGATGGATGCCGGACGTGAAAAAAGAGCAGGTATCATGGGACCGGGGGCCGGACCGTGCGGGGATCAGGGACCGGGCCGGATCTCCGCAACCGGCAGGATACCGGCAACTGCTGACTTCACGCGGGTGATGGCAAGGAGGTTGTGGAGGGCTAAAAATTCGCCGGAGGCCGGTGCAGCCTTCAGCTGCTCATCGAACGGGCGGCTGTTGTCCCATTTCAGGTTCTTGTAGACGATGCCCTTGTTGTACAGGAACAGGCCGGTACCGGCCCGGGGATCCTTGAAGGCGATAGCTGCAAGGGAATCCCGGGAAAATTTCTTCTCTGCAAGGGCCGGATCAACCCCGTAGCCGATGCTGATGAGGAATTCACCGGCATATTTTGGTTTGATGTCAACTGCCGAGGCTGACTCAAGAACAGACGCGTCGACCGGGTACTCGGTTGCGGTGTGGCCCGGGGGCATGGCCAGCGGGCGTTTATTGGCACGCTCGGCTGCTGCAGCAAGAAGCGGGTCTTTCAGGTCGGAGCTGCAGAGACCGTCAATCGTTGCCTTGATAGTTACTGCACAGACACCGGAGAAGTCCGGGGACTGCTCTCTGAGGTACGCGAAGATCGCGGCATAGACCTCAGCAAGGGACATGCCCTCCGGTTTGTCCGGCGTGATCCGGAGCACACCGGAAAACGGTCCGGAGAACGAGGCTGCAAAGAGTGCAAAGCTCTTCATCCCGCTTGAGGCAAGGTCGCCGGGGAAAAAGAAGTCCGGGTTGGCGTGGCCGTCAGTCGGGATCCAGAATACCGAACCCTGGCTCTGGACCATCTCACCGACAAGCGGGACTGCTGCGTCCCGGTCTTTTGCCATGGCGCCGATGCCCGTAAAGAACGTGCCGGCCGGCGCAGGGATCTCCTTCACATCAGCCGCCATTATCTTCCCCGCATGGATTGCGCTTAAGTTCCCGGTCACGGTAAGAATGCCGGGTTTTCCTGTTCCCGGCTGTGCGACAAGGGACCAGCCGTTGCCACGCAGGGTCTTTCCTGACGAGGCATCCGCTCCCGGTGCCCGGGCGGTAGCGTTCAGGGCATCCTGCACGGACGGGTATTCGGCAAGGATCCGGTTGAACCCGGCCGACGCAAACAGTTTCTTTGCAAAATCCTGGACCCGGCAGGCAGCGATACTGCCTTTGCGCTCCTTCATCTTCCGGGCATACTCCTGGAAGACGCGGAGGCCGGCGGAACTTAAGTAGTCCACCCCGCCCAGGTCAAAGATGAGGGCCGAGTCATGGTCGGTGAGGTTCTGCTGGATGGCAGCCGTGACCTGCTGTGCCCCGGTCCCGTCCATCCTGCCGTTCAGGGAAAGGACCAGCTGCTCTCCGGTCCTTGTGGCAGTAATCTCCATGATATCTCCAGAACGTGTAGAGCCCGCAAGGGTTTTAGGCTTTCTATGAATAATCCCAAACGGCAGTCGAATCACTACAAATAGATCCAGCGCCAAGAAAACCGTGTGAACTTTGACAAGCGGTACTGGGTCCTCATCGGCGCAGCAATGCTCTTTGCAACTATTGCCTCCGCTACCACGGTCTGGCTTTCATTCATCAACCCAGGGTTCCGCGAATGCAATTCCGTCAGCGCAGCCTGCTTTGGCACCTTCGGCATGATCCCCTGTATGGTTTCCGGGATCCTTATTCTCCTGCCGGTCATGGTAGCGATCCCATATATTCTCGGCCAGAACGAAAAACCAGGGCTCGCTTCTGTGCTGCTCATGAGCTGCTTTGTCATCTATACCGGTTTTGATGCGCTGAACAATATCTCGGCTCTCTTCGGTTTTTACGAAAGTTATCACCTTGCCCATACCGCCCTTACCTCAACCAACAACGTGACCGGGACAATCCTCGGGACCGGGGAGTCGTACTGCTGAAACGTTTTCCGGAAGGATGGTTGAGGATTACCGGTAACTCCCCCGCACGCACCCGGCTCATTTCAGCACGCCAGCGGTTTCATCGCCAGAAAGCCCGTCCCCAGCTCCTGTTTTTCATCCGGGAATGACGATCAGCTGGTCGCGTGTATAACGAGCCATCTGGTTATGCCAGAACTTCGCCCGGCCAGCAACAGACCTCCCTCCGGCAGGACGATGCAGTGCGGGAGCGATACCCGGGGGGAGACGGAGACGGTAAGCGGGATCATTGCTGTTGCATCCGAAACCGGCTGTCCGTTCATGTCATAACCGGCAAGGCTGATCTGATAATGCCCCATCGTATTCGGGACCGGAAGCGCAATGCCAAACTCGAACTGGGAAAAAACCCGGTTCGGGCTGCCGGTCGGGTATGAACGCGAGAGATTCATCTCATGCCGGGAATCGGCAATAACCCGGCCCCGGTTGTCCGTGATCACGGATCGTACGGATCCGATCCGGTTGTCAACCGTGAACCGGTATGGGGTTGCCGTGGGAGTTACCGAAGAGGCAATGGGGCGGGCTGCGCCGTAGATGACCATGCGGGAACCCGGAGGGGCGAGGATGCCTTCTTCCGGATGGGACTCAATAGTCCGGGGTGTCGCGATGTCATGCGGGTCGAAGAAATTTTCACGGCTGTCGTTTCCCGGCATTAGGATTTCTGCACGGACGGGAACGATCTGACTGGTGCGCGGGAAGGGGACGGGTATGCCGGTCAGGTTCCGGATCCTGCCGGAAGCCGCATCCCGGTACGTGAACAACGGCTCGCCCGTGTCATAGTGGAGGAACGTGGTATTCAGGCAGTCCTCCAGATGATACCGGAGGATAGCTGCCATCTCGACAGAACAGGTCGTGCTGCCGCTGTTGATGTTGTATATAAGAAGCGCGTTATTGGCAACCGCCGGAATATCTGCATGCGTTCCCGGCCGGTCATTCACCACCTCAATGCCGTTATTGGGCGTCCAGCGCTGCGGGCTTTCAAACCGCACGCTGCTGTTGTCAGGATCGGTAAAGAAGCCCGGGAACCAGTCGAGGTACACGTGCCGGTCCGTTGCGGCAGCGTACCGGACAATCGTGTCCATGTTCTCCTGCGGGCTGAACCGCCCAAGAGCCGTACTTGTCAGCCCGAGCGTAACTGTTTTATTCACGCGCTCCCCGGTACAGGCTCCGGAGATCCCGGTCACAGCAATCGTATAGTTTCCGGCGGTGAGATCCGCAAGCGGCAGCCCGTTTGGGCCCTGGTAGCTGGTATCAAAATCCTTTGTCACGCCGCCCTGGATGAGGCCGAGATAATACCGGTTTGTGACAACAACCTTGTTGCCCGGGTCCCGGATCCCGCCCGGCGCCCTGATAAGATCCGGCACCATCGCCCCGTTGCGCCGGGTCCCGTTCGGGTAGGATGCATCCATCACGCTCTCATTCGTGCTCCCGGTTACCGGATCTACATGGCTCTGGATCACCCGCACCGGTGTCCCGCGTGCCGTATCCCCCCGGAACAATTCAATCCGGATATCCCCGGGGCGTTCTACAGTACCGTCAAAGATCCCATAGACATAGAAATCCCGGAACTCCGCAAGATTTGTCTCAGCAAACCCGGGTTGGTCGATGATAAGGTGACCTGCGGATGCCGGGGAGGCGACAACCAGGAGCAGCACGGCAAGAACGAGGAGGATCCGGGGTATGGCCATACACTCTGGTATTCTGTAATAGTATTAATCGTTTAGGCGACGCCGGGAAAAAGTGAATAGGTGGGATGAGATCTTCAGACCCCGGACCGGAATAATCGTGAAAAATTTTCGAAACGTGAGGGAACAGCACTTCTTTGAAAAATTATTCCGTAAGGTAATCCTCGCACTTGAACCGGATCTCATCATACATGTGTTCTGTTCCCCAGTCACACAGGTCTTCAAGAATGGGAATCAGAGTGTGGGCCTTATCGGTGAGCGTGTATTCCACCTTCGGCGGAACCTGGGGGTAGACTTTCCGGGTAACAAGCCCGTCATTCTCCAGCTCGCGGAGCTCCCGCGTCAGGATCCGGGGGGTGATCTGAGGTTCGACTTTTGCCATGATCTGGCTGAACCGCATTGTGCCGTCCTTGAGATGATAGATGATAATTGGTTTCCA